>NZ_JBBAXC010000005.1 GCF_037120725.1 Bacillus spongiae | reverse complement strand
GAAAGCTTAGAAAAATTAAAACGAGAACTGTGTGATTACGTGCATTGGTTTAACCATATTCGTATTCATAGCACACTAGGGTATACAAGTCCTGTTGAGTACAAAAATAGACACCTTAAGAAAATTGTCTAGTTTGGTGTTGACAGTCCAAAGAATCCTGATGCTAGAAGAGAGGCATTACGGTTATTGGAGTCGATAAGATAGAATCCAGTTGAAGTTGTTGTGAGTTTGTTAGTATAGAAGGGGTCTTAGTATACATAGCCACATTTATATTTAACCTTCGACCTATCTCTATTCTTTGTTTCCACTAGTTCAACTAGCTAAGTTCTTTTCATCTAGAATTAGTATTTTTAAATACTTATTGTGGTATTATTATTCACGTTAAAGGTAAGGTGAATAATAGGGGGTGTTTCGATGTTGAAAATAGTAAGAATAATTTTAGCAATTATCGTTATTACTACGACAAGTTATAGCTTATTAACGGAAGAGTATTGGCTACAACCATACAGTTTATTTTTATTAGGTTTACTAATGTTTGTTATGGGGTTAGATGAATTTAAACGAGGTAAAAGAGCTTTAGGGTCTTTTCTTTTCATCACTTCTATGTTTTCATTTATAGTACTATTCATTACATAAGCGGAAGCAAATTTGGATGGCTAAAATATGATTTAGGCTCATTAATATCTTTTTAAGTGATTCGAATGAGTTGAAAATGGAAAGGGAAATGGCATTACAACATCTTTTGTTATAAAAGGAGGAGCAATCATTATGAATAAAGAGAAACAATGGCTTAAATGGGAGAAAACCCGAAGGATGGGAAAATGGAAATTTATATTATTTATTAGCTTATTGGCTGGCGGAATTTCTTTTATTACTCAATTATTGGTTGACGTCTACCAGCAAGATCTATTATTGTTTAAAGTTTATCTTTGGACGGCGATTCCATTTGGTTTTACCTTCGGGATTTGCAGATGGATGATAAATGAAAGTAGGTACAAAAAATACATAACGAATAAATAATAATGTGGGTGTTGTTGCTGTTGTTCAACAACATTATATAATGGATTAGTTTAAATGAGGAAGGTGAAAGCATATGATCATTTGGTTTCGGCACTTACCAGAGAAAAAGTTGGATTTCCTTTCATCGAGAATAATTGGTATCGAAAACATTATATGAAGTTTGTATACTTACTGCAGATTACTATTTTTCTAATACCGTTTATTTTTAGTATAGGCTTCACTGATAGTAATATTTTTTTACTCTTTATAGTAGGTATTCTTATCTTTATTATTCACGAATGTCTTCACATACTGGTCATAAAGAAAAAAGGTGATATTAGCTTAACGTTTAGCGGTATATTTTTTTGGCTAAATACAAATGCCATCCTCTCTAAAGGTAGATTCTGGGTCTTTATGAGCCTGCCCTTAATTGTCTTAACGGTTTCACCTGCCATTCTATCGTTCTATGTAGTAGGTAATATTAAATTAATCCTATTATTTGTAGTTTGGTTTAACACCTTGATTTCTGCCTCAGATATCATCAATTCATTTCTCATTGCAATTAAACCAAAGAACTCCGTTTTTTGCAGAGGCTATTACCGGATAAAACAGTATAAAAAGTCTCCCAAATGCACTTAAGCTAAAATTGGAACAGCCTTCCCCTTCGTATGTTAAACAAGAAAAAAAGGGTGATACATATAGTTATGACAATATATATCACCCTTAATAAGGATAAGCACTCTTCACTTTCTTCTGTACCAGAATAGCAGCTAAAGGCGGAGTGTTTCTCAAATTTCATTTCTGTATTTTTTTCTCTGTTTCATTTAACGATAGACTCATAGATTTATACGCCAAAGCCAGAGTATAACAAGTGTTGTCACGATGTCCTTGTTATACTCCCTTTAGTAATTTGATTACAGCTGGGTGTGAAAATAAATTGAATCCTGGTTTAATATTACCTTCGAAACTATCTTGGTTCCGTCTTTCTAGTTAGATAGAATACCAATCACAAAGCAACCAAAGTCTGTACATTGGATTGATAGACAATTTGGCTATTTTAACTGTTCGGTACTCTAAAATAACGCTCAGGGCCATTTGCTTTTATGATGAAGTGAAAATACAATTAATTGAGAAGGGAATTCCAGCTGAAGAAATTGCTTTTATTCACGATGCCAAAACGGATGTGCAACGTGATAAGTTATTTTCGAAGGTTCGTAAAGGTGAGGTACGTGTCTTATTAGGTAGTACAAGTAAAGTAGGGACGGGGACGAACGTTCAGGACAAACTCATTGCCGGACATCACCTTGATTGCCCATGGAGGCCAGCTGATTTGACTCAACGAGATGGCCGGGTCTTACGCCAGGGGAATGAAAATGAAAAAGTGTCCATCTATCGCTATGTCACCAAAGGAACGTTTGACGGCTATTTATGGAAGATTCAGGAGCAGAAGCTCCGGTATATCTCGCAAGTGATGACCGGGAAAAATATTTCTCGATCGTGTGATGATACAGATGAAACAGTTTTAACCGCAGCCGAAGTGAAGGCTGTTGCAACCGACAATCCGTTACTTTTAGAAAAAATGACCTTAGATAATGAAGTCAATCGATTAAAATTAGTCAGAAATAGATGGAGCAACGAAAAAGCGACAATGGAGAAGAATTTAATCAATCTCTATCCAGAAAGGATTGCGAGGTATGAAGAAAGAATCGAGAATATTCAACATGATCTATCGGAGGTATCGAAGCATCAAGTTAGTAGGTTTGAAATAGAATTGAAGGGTGTTACATTCACTGATGAAAAGGAAGCTGGCCAAGCGCTCAAAACGATTATTAACACCCAAAATTCCATAGATGATAAGCCCTTTTTGGTTGGTCGTTTTAAGGGGTTAGACGTGTTTGTGAGAAAGGATTTATTCGATGGCTATAAATCGGGTCTAAAAGGAAAAAGTGAATTTGAGGTTCATCTTTTGAAAGATGAAAAAGGGAATATTAACCGTCTTATCAGCATAATCGACGATTATCCGGAGCAAATGAAAGAACTAGAAGAGAATATTGTAAAGGTAAATACACAGATAAAGGAAGCAGAAATTGAGATGGAAAAGCCTTTTATCTATGAAAATCAATTAAAAGAGCTGCTAAAAAAACAGTCTGACTTGAATTTGAAAATGGAATTTCAGAAACAAATAGAACAACAAAAGAAGGAAAGCGATAACGTTGAAAAAGAACAGGATACTGGTTCTGTTGTTATCAAAGTACCGACACCTTCAAGAGAAGAAAAGAGAAAGGTAAGTTTAGAGAGAAGTTAGTAGAAAGTAAAAGAGCTTATCCTTTAATATGGGATAGGCTCTTTTTGTTTGTGTTTTTTTAGTTTATTTAATTCCAAATGTATCTTTGAAATAAAGTTGCACCTTTTATAAAAAAATTAAACCATTTTGAAAAAAGTTGAATCGTTTATAAAAAAGTTGCATCGCTTTTCCCCTTCGGAAATTGTTGTCTAAAGGGGATTTTATAGGGAAAAGAAAAAGAAGATCCTGAATTGAAAACTCGCTTAAGAAGAGACAATAAGTTGTTCCGTTAAAGGGCCAGATTGTTGAACAACTTTTGAGTGGATTGTGAAATTCTCTACTTAAAGTAACGGGCCCGTTAGAACAACAATGTGAAACCTTTTTTACAATTAAATCGTATATAATTATACAAAATCAAGCGAGTTTTAATTAAGTTAAAAGAGGGATTAATTATGGTTAATCAAGAAATGCTCTTATATTATTTTATACTTATACTTGGAGGATTATTTGTAATAGGTGCAGTATTTTCCTTATTTGTTATGTATGGTACTAAAGACTTTCGATTTTTGAATGTGGGTAAAAGCCTTGGAGTCGTATTATTGGGTGTTTTGTTTTTAGCCATGACTCTCCCAAGCCTAAAATACGTCCTGCTAAAGGAATATGATGTCGTCAGGGGGGAATGTGTAATCGAAATAGATTCATCAGGCCGTTCTTCACTAGCGGATTTTGAAATGCTTGATTCTGATGAAATATTTAGTTTCAATAATATTCCTGCACTTGATGCTTATGGAAAGGCAATCCCTTATTATTGTGAGGTGACAGTTACAAAAGACCATATGTTTGAAATTGGATATAAAATATATGATGCCAAAACACGAAAGTTAATATTAACAAGTGAATAGGATGTTCTTCATCTAATGGTCGCTTTATTGAAATAAAAGGAGCTGTAACAATTGAAAATAAGTGATATTAACTTCAGTTATTTCATAGGACAGAAAGTTAATGAAGTAAATACAGATGAAAGCCATCCATTTGGTATAAGGTTTGAGGGTGGTGGGCTGATCGTAGAATGTCCTTGGAGAATTCGAAGAGGGAATTCTATATTAATTGGTACTTCGGATTGTAAATATGCTCCCGAAAAATTTTCTCATCATACTGTTGAAAAACTATTAAAGAAAAAAGCCATAGAAGCTATCACCTTTTATGAGGAATTCTCTATATTCATTATTAAGTTTGAGGAAAATGTATCTCTAGAGATGTTTCATGATAGTAGCTATTTTGAAGGATGGCAGTTAACGGGAGATAATAACTTTGACTTAATTTCCTTACCAGGAGGAAATATCTCTTAAACGCTTATTAAGAATAAAGAAGTGCTGAGAATTACAAACATATGTTACTCCGCAATCTGGCGCTTTAATGAAATAAGAATCACAAAAATTATCAAACTTCTTTATAAAACCAAAACTTAAATTTGCTAGATAAGAAACCATTGTGATCAATCTTTTTTCAAAATGGTTTCTTTTTATTAATTGATAATGGTTTTTGAGACATTTTACTCAAACTTTATTCCCCAAACCTATAAAAGAGTGAGGACGCTCTAGCAACACTATTTAAATTACACACTATACAGGTTAATATTCGTTATTTTGTATATATTCTGAAAAATTATATTTACTTATTAAGGTTAAAAATGTATAATTTACAAAATGATTAAAACGGGGAGGTGTAATGAGATGAATAAGGCTAAGAAATTTATTCTGGTTTCAGTATTGACATTGGGAGTTTTGGCTGGATTTGCTCAATTTGATCCTTCATCAGCAAGTGCTTGTGCACGCGCTACCGATTATTGCATTGAGCCATAAAATTTATAGGTTCTCTATTGTAAAACCCTTACTCAAACGAGTGGGGGTTTTTAATATTACATCGAAAAAGGTGTATGTAAATGAAAAGACAATATCGTCTGAGGGCGTTCTAGCAACACTGGACTGTAAATTTGAAATAAAGTCACGATTTCTATAATTAGCGTTAGAAAACTTGAACGACAATATAGTTATTCAAGAATCGGGCGCAAATATTTAACATGGAGTGTTTATTTTTATAAAAAAACGATGCAATAATAGAATTATGGTTATCAGGAAAGATGGTGAAAATATGGTTCATATAATAAAAGAGATAGTATCTCCCAGTAATCAATATAAAGTTCAGGTTATTAAAAATAACGATGGTATTTTCACCACAAAAATATGTATGTGGCAAAAGGATAGTGGATATGAGTTTTGGAGTCCTATAAACCAAGGTCTATCATTAATAGACACAGAGGAAAGTGCGATAAAAATTGGTATTGAGCAACTTCGAGAAATTTCTGGTGAAATAATCAATTAGTCATTGATTTTCTAAAGAGGGTTCAACATGACTAGATCTACTTATATTCAAGAGTTTTGCAAAATGAGTGAAAAAGGATTGCGTTCAATATTTTCAGAATTGTGCTATTCATTAAGATGATAAACCTGATGGGGGATTGTTGGTGGAGATAAAATTAACAGCAGAAGTATATAGATTAGGGATTTCATTAGGACTTCTACCTAAGGAGGAAGTTATAAAGTGGGCAGATAAGGTCATCGAACAAATGGACGACCCTCCTTATGAAATTATTGAAGTGTCATTATCTTCAAAAAAGAAATTAGAAGATATTGTTTTCATATTAATGGATGTGAAGGGCGAATTTGATAATGAACTGCCCCCTAAGATAATACTAGGATTACTCAAAGAAACTCTAAATATGACACAAGATATGTCTAACGTTATAAATATATTGGATATGTTAATTGAGCACTTACCACATAGTTGTGAGTGGATAGAGACGGAAATACATTATTTATCAGATGGATATTATTTAGCTGAACAAAGCATTGGTGAGCACAAAGACATACTTAATGATTTAAGAAGGTTTTTGAATCAATTCGTAGATTATACAAAATACCTTTCTTTAATTAACTAAGGAAAAAGATTAACTTACTATTATTTTGAATTCAAGTCTTCCGTTAAAGGGCGTAATTATCTAATATAACGTCCTTTTTGACTCAAAATTGATTGTAAGAACTTAGTGTGTCTGAAATAATTGGTATGAAGTTAATGAACAGGTTAACGAAAGAAAAAATATAGTATTCTAAACTCTCTATTCGGTAAAATAGATATCATAATAGTGGAAATAGGAGCGATTTAGCTGAATATTAATTCAATTGAGTTGTTAGACATCAACAATCCGATTATAGATAAATTTAAACAGGCTATTACCTCTACTCATGTTAATGGTGGGATAATCATTAAATGTTTTAAAATAAATAATAAAAACTTACTATCTCCGTATTTGAGTGAAGAACACGAAAGATATTTCAATAAGTTTTTTACATCTAAAGACATTAAACAAGCCATTCCAGAGTTAAAAATAGAAGATGAATTAGTTTGTAAAACAGATTTTGAAAGAATAAGTCCATTTTTATTAGATGGAGACTTTGGAGACACAATATATCATGGTGGGGCTTATGAATCTTTTCCTGGAACACCAAAGGAGGCTAAAAAACTAGGAGAGGAATTATGTCAATTCATCTTTGGCGATAGGATTTTAGATATTCTTCCATATCGTTCCTATAACCCATGGAGTACTTGGTTTTATGATGTAGCTTGGGATTGTACATGGTTTTTAATAGATAAAGAACTAAAACGTATTTGGGTAATTTGTGTAACTGATACTGACTAGAAAAGAATGATTTATAAGTAACGAAGGTTTTAAAAGAATGGGGTTTCTCTCGAATTCAAGTCTTCAGCAATTGGGCGCAATTCTGCAGTAAGAAATGTGCTCTTTCTTTATGTATTGTGCAAGATTGTGGAATAAGGTAATAGATAAATGTTCCCAATAATTGAAACTATCTAATCCAAACAATCGTATATAATTAGTAGAAATACACCTATTCGAAAATAATGTGAGTAAAAAAATGAGAACCTCATTATCAAATGACAGCTGAGTTAAATTGAAATACCCTTATCCGAAATAACCAATGTTGATTATGATTATATGTACGGTGGTAAGAATAAGTTGTCTATTAGGATTGATAACTCGTATGCAAGCACTGATACAGTAGTTATCAATACAAAAAAGATACTTACATACTCTTCGCAAATATTGGTAGTTTGGAAGAACAGGTATTGTCCGTATGTGTCTTAGTTTATTTAAAATCGGGGGCTGTAATTGAAGATCATATCTCAAGATATCTCGAATTGATATTATCTAAGTAAAGGATGATTATTGAGAGAACGATTTTTATAAAATTTTCGCGATTTTTGATACTTTATTAAGGAGTTGAAAAAGCAACAATGGCTAAAGATTATGTAAAAGTAACAAAGACCATTAAGTTTATAGAGTCAATGATGGAAGATCCAGTTGGTGAACCAATCCTGTTTAGTGTCTATGGTGTGAATGAAGGGACATTAGGAGAATTAGTGATGACAGAAAAACGCCTGATATTTGGTAAAAAATCCTTTTTCTCAGGTGAATCTTTTGAGGATGTTTACTATAAAGAGATGCATTCCTTTGATTACAAGGAAAATTTTAAAGAAGCAACTCTAGAAATCTATATGAAAAACTCAAATAGAATATTCAAATTCTCAACCGCTAATGAAGTGGGTTTAAGGTTGGTGAGAGACTATCTAAGGGAAAGGTTAAGCGAAATCAAAAAAGAAGTATTAGAAGAAAAGATAGGTGATTCTGAAGATCTCAACGTAGTAGATCAACTCCAAAAACTAGTAGAGCTTAAAGAGCAAGGACATATCTCGGAGGATGAATTTACTAAACTAAAAATGAAATTATTAGATTAAAATCATCTGCGGTGTATCAAAACTGATGGCACAACTAAGTCTGGTTTTTCGATTGAAGGAGGAGTACGTTCCCTTGAATAAAGGGGACTGAAAGGGAACTTCTGGATTAATTGATCCTATCTTAATTGAAGTTAGAAGTTCGTGGTGTAAGATTGGCAACAATTAATGATGTCACTAGAGAAATCGTCTGGCAGGAAAAGAGCACTACATAGCTAAAGAATTCCTTTCGTTCTAAAAAAAATAACAGGGAACTTGAAGTTACCCTCAACTTAATGTTGTTGAGGGTCTTTGGAGATAGCGAATATTACCTCCCTCTGTGGGAAGAGAGAGTCCAATACTACTTAAATAGTAATGAGAATACTGTAAATATGGTTACTTAGAAGCCCTAAGGATTTAATCGAGTGACTTATTTAAAAATATTAAATCTATAGCTGATGATGGCCATATCTCTAATACTATAGAGACTGTAGGAGCACCTTCATAATACACAAGTTCATCGATAATTGTTGTAGCATTTAACTTTTGTTATTCAACCAATTGGGCCTTAGCCGAAGAACATAATATAAACTATCTTGAATTCGAGTCTTCGACAATCGGGCGCAATTGTGGAATAACAGAGTTAGAAAATGATCGAACTTTTTTATAAAAACTCACATTAAACCTTCAGGAGAAGAATCCATTTTGATCAATCTTTTTTCAAAATAGATTCTTTTTGTTAGCGATAATATTAAGGTTTGTGAGATGTTTTTGATCAAACTTTATTCTAAGTCAACATGTCTTTTATAAAGGTGGATATTTATCGCTAAATGCGGAGATAGTCATTAAACACTATCTTCTTTCTTCTATTTAGAAATAAATAGAAATGTTACCATTACTTTCTGATATTGAGGTGAAATATGATGAAGCTTAATACCATATTTTATCATTTGTATGTATTAGTGAATGATGAGTCTTTTTAGGTTGTTGTTTAGTGTATTAAAGGTTTTCGGCTCGTTCGATGTGGCCGAAAGGCAAAGGGATCAGGAACCTACAAGTTGTTAAGCAAGGGCTCTTCCTTGTTTTACAACTTGTGGTTATCGAGCCATTTAGCGTCGAAGCGACACGTACTCCTGCTTGTTGACTGCTTGTCAGTCAATTAGTCAGGAGTAGTGCTGCCGTCCAAATGCTTAAAAATGCCTGCGTAAATCACCATACCTTAAACAAGCTTCTAGCATTAGGTTTGCAAAGCTTTTCTTTATCCTTTGCTCATTTTGTTTGTAGTAAAAATTTGCTAAATCACCATACAACTGATTATTTGTTATTAAACACTTAACATAAGTATTGATTATTTTTTCTTCTTCTTTCTTAATTTGTAACAAGTAACACCACCCCTTAATGAAATCCTCAGCATTATTGAAAATACTGGACGTATAAAGCTTCTAATTCAAGAACAAATCAAAAATGTAACTGTCATTTTAATTACACAAAATAGAATAAATGTGTAATAATAACAATCAAGGAGTTTTATATTCTATATATTCTAAATATTATTTTTTTAAAGAGTGGAGGAAGAACTATGAAGTTAAAATCAATTTTCCTTTTTTCTTTGGTAGCTTTAACTATTGGGATTGGTGGATATATTTTGTGGCCAAAAGATGATTTAACCTGGGTTAATACGAAGGAGAAGGCTATTGAACTAGGTTTAAAAAAAGAAGGAATAAAGAAAGAAAATATTTTTGGAACAGTTGAAGAGAGTGGTGAAGATTTTATCTTTTTCAGTAATGGAGGTGAAAGTGTAGTAGGCGTTTTTACTATTGCTGAAAGGAAAGGAAAATATTCACCTTATATAGGAAGTCCAAAATCTGTCATTAAAACGGCAAACTACCAAACAAGTAAAACTAGGTGGGATATAAAAACTTATTCAGGAAAGAAGTTTTATATCTATTCGGGAGTATTAGATGATAATGACTTGACAATCGAACTATCTGACGGACATGAAGTGACACCTTATATAGATGTAAACTCAAACATCTATTACTTTGTCGAATTAAAAGGTAATTAGTACTATATCGAAAGGTATTTAGACTCATGTATTTACCATTTATTAGAAATATAATTCTTATTAGAAAGGGAGTGAAGAAATGATAAAAATATTAAAAAAAGCAACATTTCTAATTGCTAGTTTTGGTTTATCTTTTACAATGTTTTCAGGAGTTTCAGAAGCGTCTGAAAATCAGTTTTATGAGATTAACAAGGAAGACGCAGTGTACTCAGAATCACTAGGGGCTTATGTAACACCTCTGGAGAAGGTTGATGGAACTTTAATTCCTATGACAAAAGCAGAAGCAATTAAGAAGGTAGAGGAAATTGATAATGCTGAAGGTACACAGACGACTAATTCAGAGTTTAACAGCTTTAAAGATACGCAGGCAGAAAACCTTCTAGGAGATTACTATGAATATTGGAAGTATGATCCTACAATTCAATACTACAATTTATCTACGAGTGCTATTAAAGTCTCTGCAGATATAAATTGTACCACTCCAACTTGTGCCAAAACTTATTCAGTATCAGTTACTGTTAGCGCCTCATATAGTGTGACGGCTTCAGCTGAAAAAAGTGCTATTAAAGCAAATGCAGGATTTACATGGACAACCTCAGCTAGTAATAGTAGTTCCTATCGTTTCGATATAGTAAAGGGAGATCGAGGATATATTGCCTTTTCTCCTAAAATGAATAAAACCGTTGGTTATTTGGAAAGATGGAGTAATTGGGATGGTTACCTGTATCAAAAGCGTGCTGAAGCATACAGTCCCGTAAAGTTACCTACTGGTGAAGCTGATGGAGAATATTACTTTGTATATCGGTAGATAGTCATTGAAATCCTATCTAAAAAAAGATTAACCTTCGGGTTAGTCTTTTTTTAATTCGAGCAAGAATTAAGTTAATTATAGCTAAGTCCCAATACCCTACACCCCCCTTCTTTATAAGGGGAATTTTTTCTTTAAATGTACAAAATATTTTGTTAAGGTACTAATACGGTTTTCTCACAACTATTCTAACTTATCGCTCAACAGTCTAGCCATGATTGAAGGGTAAATATAACCCACCAGGAGGAGAATTTTCATATTATAGTAAACGTACACCATTCGTAAAAGAATGGTTTGTTTCTAATTTTCTTACTGTTCTAAAGGAGCTTCAGCGTTTTTCTTTTACACCAAGGTACTCGATTAACGCTTCTTTTAGTACGTGGGAATAGTTAACGTTTTTTTCTTTTGCAATGTCATCGAGCCACTTTGGAATGGTCAGCGTTTTCTTGACGGCCTTGTTGTTCATTTCATCGCGAAACGGACTCATCCATACGTCGATCAGCACGACTGTTTGATTCGGCTCAACGTTTAAGTCTTTAATATTTGTGGCGTTGGGAATAGGATCGTTACCTTGCTCCATTCCGTATAGGTGCAGCGCCATTGCTTCCTTTGCCATTTCGACGGCTTCTCGGTCAGACTTTCCAAATGTCAGACAGCCAGGCAAGTCGGCAAACTCAACGGATATGCCGTCGGCTGCATAGTCGAAGATTGCTGGGTAGATATAACGGTCTTGTTTCATCACTTCAACTCCTTTCATACGTATAATAACACGTATGATTATATTTTTACAATTTAACAGAGATAGATCGAATAGCTAACAATTTTAAGCAGGTATTAATTCTTCACTTTCGGTTGTGTAAGCATTTTCTATCAATAAAGAATGAAGCAACATCCTGATAAATGGAAAGTTTAATTAAAGATGGAATAATGATAAACAGAACCTATGCAGCAGGATGGTTGTAATTTCACAATTTTATAAAAAAGAAATAATTTCTAATAATTAGAAATTAAGCTGTACATAATTATTTTTCTTGTGTAAAATAAGAGTATACTTAAATTTTACATATCAAATACACTTATACCTTAGGGGTTTTGAGTGTAAATTATACATTAAAATAAGGTTTCTAATTATTTGGTTAAAATTACTGTTGTGTGAAAGGTTGTCCAGCATGTTATAGAGGTGTTTTGGAAAATATCTGTGGTTTAGAAACGGTGCTTAATTTAGAGGGAACAAAAAAGATATAGGTGAATATCTCAATGAATCGCCAATGATGCTCCTGGTGAGCAGCTTAGATACTTGTGGCCATCCCCAATTGATAGCTGCACCTGGTTTAGTAACAAAAGTGAAAAAGTGAAAAAGTTAAGGAGAGATAATAAATACAAAAGAGCTATTTCAGGCTGACTAAGGTTCGAGAAAGTTTGTTTTGATTGAATATAGAACAAGGGGGAGAAGAATTTGCAATTAGATTTATTTCGAGAAAGTGTTCCCCCACCATTTGCAGATGTTTTAGTAAGAGCAAACCTCTCTGAAATGTGTACTAGTAGATTAAGATATAACCAAACAATGGCTGTATAGACTTTCTTGTAGTGACAATAGTTTAAAGATGTAGTGATAAAAAAAGGCTGTTTATTTTTTTAGACCAGAATAGTCTTGTTATTTTGCTATTCTGTTCAATTGAAACTAGTGAGTAATGATAATTTTCTCGGGGACACCTGGCACTGTCATTGAAGCAAAATATAGAAAAAGATGGATAGAAGGTAGGTGCGAATGGAGTTTTAATGTAAAAGACCCCATTCGAATTCACTCAGGTAGCGATATTCGATGAATTAGAGAAGGTCATCGTGTAAGAAAAAGAACATAGTTAAACTGTAGGAAGATTAAAAAATAAAAGTGGGTAATAAATATGATGATAGGGTATGCAAGTGTTAGCACGGAAGAACAGAATGCAGCCAGACAGATAAAAGAACTTTACGAATATGGGTGTGAAAAAGTCTTTGTTGAGAAGCAGTCGGGTAAAGGTTTTGAACGCCCAATTTATCAAGATATGAGAGAAAAACTCCGTTTTGGTGATATTTTAGTTGTCCATGATCTTAGTAGATTTGGTCGGAATAAGGAAGCGATACGCGATGAGTGGAAAAAGTTAACAGATAAGGAAATTGATGTTGTTGTTTTAAATATGCCAATTCTAGACACTAGAAAATATTACGAGTTGGAGGGTGTGGGACAATTAGTTACGGATCTTGTTTTTACTCTCCTTTCATGGGTGGTGGAAGAAGAACGTAATCGCATTCGGTCAGCTCAAAAAGAAGGAATTGAGATGGCAAAGAAGAAAGGTTTATACAAAGGAAAACAAACCAAATATCATAAAAATGCTAAAGGTACCGATAAGCTCATCTATGAAGAAGTTGTAAGGTTGTTAAAAGCAGGTGCGAAAAAAGTTGTTATCCAGGAAAAAACAAATGTTTCTCGTCCAACCATCAATAAAATTGAGCAACAAATTAAATCGGGAGAAGACTTTAAAGGTGTATAAAAATTATTAAGAGGTGATTATATATGAAAACAAACCTTTCTGAGAAGTAACACGACAGTGAAATTCTAGTTGTGGCTTTGAAGTAAAGTTGCACCGTTTTTCCTCTTGACATGGTCGTCTAAAGGGGATTTTTTATAGGGAAAAGAAAAAGAAAATCTGAATTGAAAACTCGCTTAAGAACTGTTAAGAGATAATAAGTTGTTCCGTTAAACCAGCTAATAGTTTGTCAATATTTTCTTCCTTTCAATCTGATTTCTTCCATCTTCTAATTGTTGTGGAAATACAATAATACCCTAAAAAAACCCTAGTCTTATATTGACTAGGATTTCCTTCTTTCATTGGGCTTATCAGACGAAGCAATGAGCGTTTACAACACAACCAGAACGATAGTGACGAGGAATCCAATTGCCTTTACGGAAATGCCCTCTGACATAATGACCACGTCTTTATTCTTTTAATTCTTAACAAGAATATTTTTTAGTTTTTGAGCCTCTTCTTTTTCTATTGTCGCGAAAGCATTCTTTTCTCTATCAAAAATAGAGGCTGATTCGTTGTCTTGATGAAACCATAATAAATATTCATATAATCTGTCTGGCATATTTCGATCATCCGTGAAGAATAAGGTGGCTTTTACATCTTCCTTTCGAGACATCTCAACCTCTACGTTTTGTTCCCAATCAATTTTTCTAAATATTTCTCTTAATGCTTTTATTGTTTCTTCCTCTATAATAATCGTCTCACTTTCACTGCTTTCACCTGAAAATACTTGAACATCAACTCTAGTGAGTTGGTTCAAGTTCAAATTAAACTCTTTATAGATAAAAATGATGAAAAAAATAGTAAATATAGATAAAATGACAAGTTTCCTTTTCATTTAAGTACCCCCGAGGATTTTACTCTTTAAACATTCTACATTTATCATTTAATTCCTTTTAACCTAATTCAGTATGTAAATTGGATTTATTGCATTTTCTTTCACTATAAGAATAGCAGTGTTTCAGTGCTACTATTCCAAATTGGGAAAAACTACATTATTTTTTGTTGATTTTGCATGCATAAACAGAACAAATGTTCTATAATTAAGTTATCTAACTTGGAATGGGCCGATTGCCAAAAGAGCAATGAGATATAGCGATTGGATATAAGATTGAAACGAGAATGTGTTGATAAGCGACGCTTTGCATCCCTTTTAATCATGAACATTTATAATCTGACGGTACAATCTACACTAAGTAATATCACATCCTGAATGTCAACAAACTATGACCGAAGACTTATAAAGGTTGGATCCAGTGATTGACGTTGTGGCTACCAAGTATCAGAACCATTTCCTTTGGCGGTTTTAAGTGTTAGCAAGCATCTATTAATTAAAAAAAGAGTCACAAAGAATGATATGGATGAAAGTGAATTTAATTCCAAGTGTGAAAACCTATGGTTACTTAAGGTATGGAGAATATCATGATTTATAAACAAGAATGTAAAAATAATAGGTAAGGGAGTTAGGAAAAAATGAAATCATTACAAGGGAAGATTGCTGTTGTTACAGGTGCATCCCGTGGAGCGGGTAGAGGGATTGCCTTCGAACTAGGCAGTGCAGGGGCGACGGTGTATGTGACAGGTCGCAGTGTAAAGGGAGCTACAACCGATAATCGATCAGAAACCATTGAAGAGACGGCCGATGGTGTCACTTCACGTGGAGGTAAAGGCATCGCCATACGATGTGACCATACATGGGAGCAAGACGTCAGAAACTTGTTTGAGCAAATTGAAAGAGAACATGGTCGCATTGATATTTTAGTTAATAGTGTATTTGGTGGTTCCGAAAGTTCTTTACCAAGAGGAAATGGCCGACATTTTTGGGAACGACCATTGGAGCATTGGGATGCTATGATGGTTGCCGGACCGCAAGCTTATTTGCTGACTACTCGATACGCTGTACCCCTTATGAAGCAACAAGGTAAAGGGTTAATTGTAAATATCACATTTTTTATCAAGGAGAAGATTGCAGGTAATTTATATTATGATTTAGCGATGAATGCTATCAATCGAATGACACTAGGAATGGCAAAGGAATTAAAGGACTTTAACGTTTCAACGGTTGCTGTTTGCCCAGGTTGGATGAAGACAGAAAGAGTGATCGATTCAGGTTTTGGACCAGAGGATGGAACAACGGAAACAACAGCCTATGTAGGTCGTGCAGTTGTGGCTTTGGCAACAGATCCGACGGTTTTAGAACTCTCTGGCGACGCAATAATGGTGGCTGAATTAGCGAGAAAATATGGCTTTACCGATGTCGATGGAACGCAGCCTTTGCCATTTGAAGGGTAATCAGCTTCCTCTAAAATTGGGGCAAGAGTTGAAAATCAATTAATTTCTAATACGGAAGAAGAGTTTAATAGACGATTATTCAGGTTACTATATAATCGGAAGTCCTTTTATATCTATCAATGCTAGACTTTAATAGACCCCTTTTTTAAAATTGTTGGATAAAATATGAAAAGTCCGTTAGATTATATTGTACTATTACAATAAAATGGAATATTATTGTAATAAACACATAAAAAGTCATAAATTTTATGTGTGTTATTCAACTAACACAAAGGGTGGTGTAAGATGAAAAAGTTTGGAATTGCTTCAGTTAGTCTTTTTGTTGTGTCTGTCTTAATCTATGGTATTTTGTTTTTTAGTGAAATGGACATTAATGGAAGGTTTGCTATTGTAGTAGCAATTACTCTCCCAATACTCGGTTTAATCAGCGCTTTTAAAAGTAGAGGAACATTAAAATTTGTTGGAATTACCGGAAATTCATTTCTACTTTTTGTATCAGTTGTAATTCCTTTGGTAGCAAGATTGTTTTGGAATCAACCGTAACCACACTACAAAAAGCAACGTGGTTTGACAACAAAGATTATTAATAAAGCTTCAATTCAGTAATTACACTATCTACGGCATACTTAAACAATTCAAGTTCTAAACCTAACAAGATATATAAGAAAGCGAACTTAATAGATACAGTCACTTCATAATCAATTTCAACCGTAACTATATTAATGGCAACATAATGATTTTTGTTACGAATATCAAGAGCCCATCTGTAGTATAGTGAACCAGCTACGATAGAAATCCTTCTAAACTAGAATTCTCCCTCACGGGGGAGTTTTTTATTGTAAAAGAAATAATCTAGGGATTTACAATATTCAAACTTT
Source organism: Bacillus spongiae (assembly GCF_037120725.1). Classification (NCBI taxonomy): domain Bacteria; kingdom Bacillati; phylum Bacillota; class Bacilli; order Caryophanales; family Bacillaceae; genus Bacillus; species Bacillus spongiae. The sequence goes on along the minus strand of NZ_JBBAXC010000005.1, from coordinate 233,903 downwards.
AGTAAAATAATAATTGCGAAATTTGGAGAAATTTGAAATAATTGTTACAAAGAAGAAGTCATTACCTAAATGGAAAGGAAGTGTTAAAAATGGATAAAGCTATCGTAAATTAATTAGTGAGCCTAGTACTATATTAAGGTAATTGTATGGATTTATTATGATTTTCACACCTTAACTGCTGGAGCTTGCTAATTCAAACTTGTTATATAGTTGAATTTTATAATACTAAGGTGTGATTTAGATGAAAAAAGAAATCGTAGAGTATGGGAAATTACTATATCGGTATTTGAAGTATCGAAAATTAAACGTCTTGTTACTGGCATTTTTTCTATTAGCCAATGTGGGGCTACAATTAATTAACCCGCAAATTGTACGCTATTACATCGATACTGCTAATGGTGGGACGTTACCTGAAAATTTATTGATGATTGCAACTGCTTTTATAGGTATAGCTATTTTACAGCAGTTGTTTAGCTTAATGGCTACATACATTGGTGAGAACCTTGCATGGAAAGCGACCAATGATATTCGAATGGATTTAACAGATCATTGTATGGATTTAGACATGACGTTTCATAAGAAATATCAGCAAGGTGAACTAATAGAAAGAGTAGACGGTGACGTTTCTGGTCTATTTGATTTGTTTTCAAATGTATTTTTAACTATTATCAATAATGTTCTCTTATTAATAGGCGTTCTGTTGTTTTTGTTGAATGAAGACTGGAGAATTGCCTTATGCCTTTCGTTATTTTCTGTTTTTGCCATCTATCTGTTAACTTATGTGAAAAGGAAAACACAGGATCACTGGGTAAAGGCTAGTGAAGCAAATGCAGCATTTTATGGATTAATTGGAGAGCAAATTTCGAGTACAGAAGATATCGCTTCAAACAACGCAAAAGATTATATGATGAAGCTGTTTTATAAGATGGGAAGAAAAATTTATCCGATTATACGTAAGGCTGAGCTGACATGGGCCAGTATGTGGACAGCAACATTAATTATATTTGTAACAGGCAATGTAATCGCATTTAGTGTGTCAGGATATTTATGGAGTAACGGTATCATCACGGTTGGAACCGTTTATTTAATCTTTCATTATACTGAATTACTAAGAAGACCGATTGAACTAATTAAAGTCAATCTACAAGATTTACAACTGTCAACGGCTAGTATTGTGAGAATAAAAGAATTATTTGATACTAAATCCTCACAAGTAAATGGAATAAAAGAAAACGTATTATCAAATGCAATTGAAGTGGAATTTAAGCACGTAAACTTTGGATATGAAAAGGATTCACTTGTTTTAAAGGACCTTTCCTTTCATTTAAAGCAGGGAAGAACGCTAGGCGTACTAGGACGGACGGGAAGTGGGAAAACGACGTTGGCTCGTCTTGTCGTCAGAATGTATGATAATGATCACGGGCAGATTTATCTTGATCAACACAACATTACTGACCTTTCCTTCAAGGAATTGAATCATCATCTAGCGTATATTACACAAAATGTTCAGCTTTTTACGGCTACATTACGAGAGAATATAACCGTATTTAATCATGAAATTAACGATGAAAAAATTATGGAGATTATCCAGAAATTACAGTTAGTTGAGTGGTACGAAGGATTCTCTAACGGACTAGATACATTCATTCAGGCAAATGGCGGTACCTTATCCGCTGGAGAAGAACAATTACTAGCGTTCATTAGAGTGTTTATAAAAAATCCTGGGCTTATTATTCTGGATGAAGCAACGTCAAAAATCGATCCTGTCACAGAGCACTATATCGAAAGGGCATTAAATAAATTACTAGAAAATAGGACAAGTATTATCATTGCCCATCGATTAAGGACACTCGACCGAGCAGATGACCTTCTCATATTAGAGAAGGGGAAGGTTTTAGAAGCAGGCGAAAAAGGGGAACTATTAACGAATCACTCGTCTCATTTTAATCATTTAGTAAAACAAGGGATTGAGGAGGCGTTGATTCAATGATAGAAAATCGTCATCAAGCGAAAACGGCTTTTTATATGTGGAAATTAATCACGTATAAGCGAGGACTTTATAGTCTTTCTATTATCCTTTCAGCATTAGCGGGAATCATGCCTTTAATTGATGGACTGATTATTAAATCGTTCTTTGACATTATTGGGGGACAGTCTTCGACCAATATTGGTATCAGTCTATTGGTTATTTTACTATTGGTGTCGACACTAATAAGGGTGTTGATTATTCGGTTTGGCTTTATCGTAAGCACTCGGCATGATTTCTCAATTACTCTCCTTCTTAGACGTAATTTAATCAATTCCATTATGAAGAATGCAAGAGCAAAGGCACGAGTAACGACAGCAGGTGAGACAATTAATACCTTTCGGGATGATGTCGAACAAGTAAAAACAACGATAAGCTGGTTATCATGGATGATCGGTCAAATTCTTTTTGCCATTGTTGCATTAGTCATTATGCTTTCGATTAACGTAAAGATTACTTTATTTTCGATTATGCCTTTAATTGGAATTATTATTTTAGCCCAAGTGACCGGAAGGAAAGTCGAAAAGTATCGAGACCAATCAAGACAGGCTTCAGCGAATGTTAACGGATATATTGGAGAAATATTTGACTCGATCTTAACGATAAAAGTGTCGGGAAGTACAAAAAATGTTTTGAAAAGATTGGATCAGCTGAATCGGGAGAGGCATTCTTATACGGTGAAGGATTCCTTTTTATTTCAACTATTAAATTCAATTAATAACAATGCGGTCACTCTTGGAACAGGCTTAATATTACTCCTATCGGGAAGAGCGATTGTAAACGGTGAATTTAGTTTTGGGGACTTCGCTTTATTTGTTTACTATTTAGGGTTTGTCGCAGAAAGCATAGAATCTACCGGGAATTTCTTGCTTTATTATAAACAAACAAAAGTTGCATTCAAACGCTTATCTAAGCAATTATTGGATAAACAGAAAAAGAAGCTTGTTGAGCATAAAACGATTTCATTGTCGGAAAGCTCTCCTACAAAACCTGTGCAGGTGGAAACGTTGACTGAAGCAAGAGAAGGGCTAGAATCGTTGAAGGTCGCAAACCTCTCCTACCAGTATGCTGAATCAAAAAATGGAATTCATAACATAAACTTCACGATAAAAGCAGGTGAAGTAACTGTTATATGTGGTCGTACAGGCTCTGGGAAAACAACATTAGTAAGGACAATGCTTGGACTGCTACCAAAAAATAAGGGGCATGTCTATTGGAATAATCAATTAGTGAAGCAACCAGAATTGTTTTTTATTCCACCTCAAGTAGCATACACTTCGCAGCAACCAAATTTATTTAGTGATACGATTCGAAATAATATCGCACTGGGGATTCCAGATGACCAACTTCAATTAGAAGAAGCGATTGAATCTGCTGTTCTTGAACAGGATCTAATGCAAATGGAGAATGGGGTAGACACGGTAGTAGGACCTAAAGGAGTAAAGTTATCCGGTGGCCAATTGCAGAGAGTAGCATTAGCTCGAATGTTTGCAAGAAAATCCGATTTACTTGTTTTAGATGATGTTTCAAGTGCTCTAGACGTAAAGACAGAAACGGCTATTTGGGAGAGGCTTTTTTCCAACAATAACCCAACAGCGATTATCGTTTCAAATAGTCAATTTGCGTTAAAGCAGGCGGACAATGTACTCGTAATGAAGAATGGCTATGTTGAAGCACAAGGAAAACTAGCTGATGTGATTAATCAATCAACAGAATTGAATCAATTAATGGGTTACGTAACCGCTGATCAGTAGAGAAAAAAATGAATGGAGTTCCGCTAGTGAATACTTACCCATATTCACTTAGCAGAGCTCCTTTATTAGATATGGAGATTGAGTCGCACGATATTGGACAAGTACAAAATATCTTTAAAACTGTATGGTTCCAATACTGATTTGCCAGTTCTCCTCTTTGTTTGTAATGATTATGCCTAAAAAATATTTCCAAGTCCTATTCTTTATTTTTTTTATAGGATTGTTTAAGAGAAATAAAATTGATTAAGTACATGAAAACGAAACTAAGCCCTGATACTCCTACAATATCAAGCCAGCCTTGATGTTCTTTTGGGAATCCAAGTAGGAATATAAACAATACAAAAAACGTTAAGGAAAATAGGAAAGATTGAAGCAAAGTCTTTTTTATCCTTCTATACCATAGATGTAGATAGAAAGATAGCTAAACTTTGTAATAAAGAAAAATTCATTTATAAATAGTACTTGAATAGATGATTAAGCATAAAAAGGATACTCCTCTTTGGGTACTAAAACGATCCTTCCTTTTTCCGAAAATGTAAGGTGAAGAATAAGGACTTTATTCTTTTTTAGGACATAGTATTTTTGTTATTTAATCTATATTTTCAAAAAAACAAAACAAAAAAAAGGAAAAATTTGAAATTTTATCGAATACTACTCCCAAAGATAGTTGTTGACCTCAAGAGAGAATGTTGGTGCAACGTTAATTAATAAAAGGAGGAGAGTAGTGTTTTGAACAAAAATGTACATTTTAAAGGACGTTGGGTGCTTACTCTATTAAGTATTATTATTGTGGGTGGTGTAATTTGTTTGGTTAAGTTAACAGGGACGAATGCTGAAGATATTGATACAGATCTTAGAGCCGAAGGGAATCAAATTTATAAAGATCCGAATGCATCGGTTCCGGAAAGAGTGTCTGATTTACTTTCTAAAATGACCCTTGAAGAAAAAATTGGACAAATGACACAAGTAGATCGAAATTTCTTGAGGTCAGAAGAAGATATAGCAAAGTATTATTTAGGATCTTTATTAAGCGGTGGAGGGTCATCTCCTGCGCCTAATACCCCTGAGTCTTGGGCGAATATGTATGATCGGTATCAGTCGATTTCATTAACAACCCCACTAGAAATCCCCTTAATTTACGGAATTGATGCTGTACACGGCAATAATAACGTATACGGTTCGACGATTTTTCCTCACAATATCGGGCTAGGTGCTGCACGAAATCCTGAATTAATGAAGCGAATAGGAGAAGCAACAGCGAAAGAAGTTGCCGGAACTGGCATTAATTGGACGTTTGCTCCATGTTTATGTGTGGCACGTGATGAAAGATGGGGAAGAACTTATGAGAGTTATGGTGAAAATCCAGAAATAGCAAGTTCATATTCTACTATCATTGAAGGTCTGCAAGGCACAAATTTAACTGATTCTTCCTCAATTCTAGCTACAGCGAAACATTGGGTTGGAGATGGTGGAACTATCGGAGGTGATGATCAGGGAGATACTCAGCTTTCTGAGCAAGAACTGAGAGATATTCACATTGCTCCATTTATTGATGCGATTGAAAAGGGAGTAGGGTCCGTCATGATTTCTTATAGTAGTTGGAACGGTGAAAAGCTTCATGGTCATGATTATTTAATCACAGATGTACTAAAGCAAGAACTTGGATTTTCTGGTTTTGTCGTATCTGATTGGGCAGCGATTGATCAACTTCCAGGAGACTATGCAAGTGATGTTCGAGATTCCATTAACGCTGGAATCGATATGGTGATGGTTCCTGAGGACTATATAACCTTTATTTCTACCCTACGAAATGAAGTTAATGAGGGAAATATCTCGATGTCTCGAATTGACGATGCTGTATCTCGTATATTAACGAAAAAGTTTGAACTAGGACTGTTTGAAGACCCTTATACTGATCGAACGTATACTCCAACGATTGGTTCAGAGGAACATCGAGATATAGCTCGTGATGCTGTTCGACAGTCACTTGTATTATTAAAAAATGAGAAGGAAATTCTCCCATTATCTAAAGACTTAAACAAAATATTTGTTGCGGGAAAAAATGCGAATAACATTGGTAACCAATCCGGAGGTTGGACTATTAGCTGGCAAGGGAGTAGTGGAGATATTACTCCTGGAACAACGATCTTAGAAGGAATCAAAAATGTCGCTTCAGAAAATACAGAAGTAACCTTTAATGAAAGAGGAGTAGGAATAAATTCAAGCTATGATGTGGCGATTGTCGTCGTAGGTGAAAAGCCATATGCTGAAGGGCAAGGAGATCGACCAAATGGTTTGGGACTTGATCGTACAGATATCACAACTTTAAACCAAATCAAAAGGTCTGGTGTACCAATTGTTGTGATTTCTGTATCTGGTAGACCATTAGTCATGACAGATCAATTATCAGATTGGAATGCATTGATTCAGGCGTGGTTACCAGGTACAGAGGGGGACGGAGTGGCAGATGTACTTTTTGGAGATTATAATTTTACTGGAACATTACCAATAAGTTGGCCTCGTTCAGAAGAACAATTGCCAATGAATATCGGTGATGAAAATTATGATCCACTCTTTCCATATGGATTCGGCTTAACGTACCCATAGATGTTAGAAACAATTGATTAAAATAAATGGAAAAATGAATCATTCACCGAAAGTAGTGGTTACTTCATGTAGCTACTACTTAGCTTGTAGACAAAGTCTAAAAGATTAGACTTTAGCTGCAAGCTTTTTTCTATACTAGGGTAAAAAGGTTGATGTTGTGGTGGGATATGAAAACTATCAAAACCGTTAGAAGTTGAAAATATTAAAATCAGAGAGGAATTTAATGGAAGTGAAATATAGTTGAAAATCTATTCAAATAAATGGGTTCATTTCAAATTATTAAGAAACTTTTGTAGTGTTTATTCGTATAGATAGTGTAGATAGTGAAAAAAGAGGAGGTGAGTAGTTTGCAAGTACAACCACAAATTTCTTCAAGCGTTACCATCGTAACAAAAAAGGAAATGACATTAAGAAGAGTGTTAAATACATATGGATTTTTTACTGTTATTTCACTTGTTTTATGGATTTTTACTAATCCTATTACTCTAGAAAATATGAACTTCTATTTCAATGATAAAAAAATGTTAGAAACATATCAAATTATGAAATATATGTCATTTGTAGCTGGTAGTGGTGTTATTTATTTTTTTCTAGTAAATATATACTTTATGGGACAAAAATGGAGGAAGGTATTTTATACAGCTATTACGCTATTATTTTGCTTAAGCCTTTTTATGGTTTTTTATCTTCTCCCCAATGCTACACCTCATTAAGAATAAGGATTTTTTTCTACTGTGGCCAATTATTTAAGTGTCAAAATATTATAGGAGATTGTAATGAATAAAAATATGAAGATTTTATATAGCAGACGTTTTTCCTAAAACAACCCCATATCTTCAGTTTTATTACATAAAAGGAGTTATCATCATTCAAGTATTAAAACCTTTTCAGCAAAGAGAAGCCAAAAATTGCCAAACAATACCTATTTTACAGAAACATATGCTAGACTAAAGTTAGTAAAATACATCAATGACCTTCATTAAATAATTCGATTTAAATGAAAGGGGGAGTTATGTATGAAGCAACAAATGGGAAAAGTAGTTGGATTTGAGTTAAGCAGTCAAGAACCTGAAAAAGCCGCTGAATTTTATCAAAACGTTTTTGGGTGGAAAGTAGCTGAACCTCGATGGGATTATTGGGCTATTTCAACCGGTGAAGAAGAAAAGGGTGGAATCAATGGAGGAATTGGGAAGGGTCCTCATGATTATCCACACGGTACTCGGATTCAAATTGAAGTAGATTCAATTGACGATGTGATTAGTAATGCAAAAGAAAACGGTGCGATGATCGTTAGGGAGAAAATGGAATTCGAAGAGTTTTACCTTGCCTATTTGGTCGACCCTACAGGAGTAGGGTTTGGACTCATTGAAAATAAAAAGTAAGGATTTTATAGAAAAGAGGAACTCCAGATGAATGGAGTTCCTTTTTCACTTTAAACACTCAATCACAAATGCTATTCAATGTGATAGACTTTTAAGCTTGGAACTTCTAAACAATTTAGTCTTCCTCCGTATGCACAGCCTCCGTCGATCCCAATAATTTTATTTTTTCCAAAATAGACATTCGGACTTTCGTGTAAGTAATTAACAGGCGTATGTCCGAAAATGACGGTTTTATCACCTGTGTACCCATTATGGAATTCTTCTCGAATCCATACGAGTGTATAAGGATCTGTTGAATGAAGAGGTGTTTCCGGATGGACTCCAGCATGAACAAAAATGTGTTCGTCCGTTTCATAAAAATAAGGAAGCTCTTTTAGAAACTCAATATGCTTCTGAATATCATCATTCATTTCAATTGGATCAGGAAATTCTTCCGTCGTATACCAATACTTCGCATCATCTTTTTCGATGGAGTAGCCATAATTTTGGAGTGTTTTAATACCACCATTATAAAACCATCTTTTCAAGGACATCGGATCTGTTTGGAATGCCTCAATCATCATCTTTTCATGATTGCCTAATAAGGCGATGGCACCATCCGCTTTTAGTTCAATTACTTTATCGAGTACTGCCCGAGATTGTGGCCCTCGATCGACATAATCTCCTAATAATAATAGTTGATCTTGTTCTTTGTTATAATCCACAAGTTTTAATAACTTCTCGAACTTTTCTAAATCTCCGTGTATATCACTAATTGCAAGCATGCGCTTCATTCAAGTCACTTCCTACTATTCTATGTTTGATGATTTATATTTTACCATAACATTCTGAAGACTGCTTTTAGTAGACATTGATCATGGAGGTAGAGTTGGGTTACCTAGGACACTTTTAGCAAAATAGAAATTACGAAGAAAAGCCTTTTTTACTTGAAAAAAATAGCATAAGTGGTGCAAAAAAAGAGCGATTTACTTGCGAAAGCAGAATACTTGCAGAAAAAAGCAATTTACTTGTGAAATGTGAGAGAATACTTGCAGAAAAGCTCATTTTACTTGCAGAAAAGCCCATTTTACTTGAAGAATAGTCTATTTTACTTGCAAAAATAGCATAAGTGGTGCAAAAAAGAGCGATTTACTTGCGAAAGGAGAATACTTGCAGAAAAAAGCAATTTACTTGTGAAATGTGAGAGAATACTTGCAGAAAAGCTCATTTTACTTGCAGAAGTCGCATAAGTACTTGCGGAAAAGCCCATTTTACTTGAAGAATAGTCTATTTTACTTGCAAAAAAAGCATATGTGGTGCAAAAAAGAGCGATTTACTTGCGAAAGGAGAATACTTGCAGAAAAAAGCAATTTACTTGTGAAATGTGAGAGAATACTTGCAGAAAAGCTCATTTTACTTGCAGAAGTCGCATAAGTACTTGCAGAGAAGTCCAGTTTTAGCATAAATGGTGCAAAAAAAGAGTAGTTCACTTGCGAAAGCAAAGGGCTTCGAAGCTAAAACCCTAGTTCATATAGCTCCTCAAAATACAAAATTTCAAGCTTCTTTTCAACTATTCGATAATAATAAGCGATTGGGTTTCTAATTTTACGATTCGATTTCAACTTTCGAATCATTTGTTTAAATGAATGGATCGCTATAGGGAGCAATTTGTCCATTTCCTTTTCTCGATTATTACGGTATGCAGCTATTTTTGTCATACGCCAAAACTCTTCGATCATTTTAGCTTCTGAAAAAAAGTACTTGACGAGATTGAGGAAGGGGAGGGGAACTTGTTCATTTGTGTATGTATAGTCAAGCTCTGTTGTATTACGTTTATTTTCTTTTTTTAATTTAGTTTTAGAAAGGTTGTTAGTTTTATATTGGTGGTTCAATTTTTTTGTTTTGGGTAGTTCACTTTTAGGAAAACAATTGAAAACGTATAGGTTGCTTGACTGTGACCCATTTTTTCTTTCTGTTTCGTGTACAGTGATGATTCCAACCTGAATAGCTTTAGTTATCATTCGTTTAAAAGTAGAGCGAGATATTCCATTTCCGTTATATTCGTCATGAATGGCTTTTAATACTGTAGCTATTTTTGCATTTGAAACACCTGGTACTTTAGCGGAAAAGCGGACTAGTCGCTTTAAAGCAACTAATTCACCTTTAGAAAATAGTTTGTGATGGTGAGCTAGCCACATTTCTATATGGTGGTTGAACAACGTTAAGCTGGAAAATTGAGAGAACTGTTTAAATTGATTAATCGAACCGGATTTTAAGTGCATACCATTTTACCACCTTTCTACATATTAAATACTGAAAATGCTGTAGAAAAGTCACCTATACGGTAAATTTTTTTCTAAATTAAAATGGGTAATGAATATAAATATCGACTTAGCCAATTGGAAAGTAAAAACGAATTACTTTATCGGGGTTTTACAAAGTAAATACCCTCTGCTGAAAATAGTGATAGCAGAGGGTTCCGATTTTTTCGATTCATTTCAAAAGAAAGGAAAATGGGTACGATTTGTCGTTCGTGGTTGAGCGAAGGCATTCTGGTTATTGCGATTATTTTCTTCAAGATTTTCAGTTACTTCTTTACTTGTGACTAAAGCGGCTAGAATCGATCCGATGGCTTGAATCCAACTTCCAATTTCATTTATATTTCCACTGTCGCGATCTTTGGATTCTATGATCCCGGCAATGGCTTGTAGTGAGTTCCCAATCACTTGAAGAAGGTCGCCATAAATGGCAAGAAGGACATCAACTGAAGGGTCCTCATTAAATGTTTCGGAAACAGCCGCACTTCCACCGAGTGCTTGGAGTAAGTTTCCGCTAATATCCAAATTTAGTTTTGTGTCTTCATCAAAATCGATAACAATTCCACTAATAACGGTTAAATTTCCGATTGATTGGATTTCATTTCCCGCTTTGGTCAAATCAAACTCTTCAATGGTATCTGCAATTAAAGCATTTCCTACTGCTTGACCGACGTTTCCGATTACGCTTAACCCTTCGAGTTGCTCCTCTGAAAGAATTTTTGAAGGGGTAGCCCCAATGGCAGCGACTGTTGTCCCGATGGCTTGAATCCATGATCCAAATACTAATTGCTGTTCATTATTCATTGATTAATCGCCTGCACTTGTGTTCTTACATAGTATATACAAAAAGGAGACATTATGTTTATTAAGAATGATCTTATTATCATTGTCGTTTTAGGTAAAATTTTCTGCATGAATTCATAACATCTCCTTTCCAATAATATAGTATTACTTTATTCTATTAGTAAGGACAAGTTACGCTTGTACGGATGACTAGGTTTTGTCCGAGTCCTTTAAGAATTGAGCGACAATCATAATATGAAGGAAGCAATTATTTGTATTATATGATTCAACATCTATTTTGGGCTTGCTTTCTTTAAGTCAATAATCAATTTGTTTTATACAGCATGTTAAATACTTACTTAAGGTATGCAACGTGCACATATTTCTGATATTTAACAATGATAGGAAACATTGTAAAGTAAAGAGGGTGTATGATTATAGGAATGGAAGTGATTGAGTTGAATTGTAAGGAAGCATTGGCAAAATACATTGAAGCAACGAATACGCATGATTTCCAAAAGGTACAACAAGTACTTCATCCCCAGGCGATTTATTGGTTCACGAATCAATCATGCTCTTCGATGGAAGAAATCCAACGTTATTTTGAATATGCATGGGGAGAAATAAAGGATGAGGTCTATTCAATCTCGAATGTAAACTGGGTCAGCATGAATGACAGGTCTGCAACATGTTTATATACATATCATTATCAAGGCTATAATAATGGGAAACTAGTATCTGGTAGTGGAAGGGCGACGAATGTTTTTGTTAAGACGGAGGACAATTATTGGAAGTTGATTCATGAGCATTTGAGCAAACCTATGGTGTAATAAACGATTACTTCTTGTTGTTACCTATTATTGTGATAAAGGAGTACCTATTGTAAAGAATACAAGTACATAGGAGGAACAAATGATTGGGATATTAGCAGGGATGGGACCTAAGTCTACCGGTCCATTCGTAGATTTAGTTGTTGAGCAATGTCAGGCGGTTTATGGTGCAAAGGATGATATGGACTTTCCACATATGATGATCTATTCATGTCCAACTCCTTTTTATATCGATAAACCTATTAATCATAAAGAAATGGAACAAGCCATTATCACTGGTGCGAAGAGACTGGAGAAAACAGGTGTTGATTTTATTGCAATGCCATGTAATACTGCCCATCTGTACATTGATCAGTTGAAAGAGATGATAACCGTACCAATTATCAACATGGTGGAGGAGTCAATTAAAGCCCTTCCACAATCTTCACATCGAACGGCACTTTTAGCTACTGAAGCTACGGTTCAATCAGGGATATATGAACAGGGGCTCAGCGAATTAGAAGTAAACTACATTCATAAACCTCATTGGCAAACAATGGTTAATCAGTTGATAGCTGCAATTAAAAGCGAGGATGTAAATGTATCCTATAAGCTATGGAGTCAATTAGAAAAGGAACTGGATGGACACGTCGATACGGCTATTATCGCCTGTACTGACATCAATGTTGTTTCTCACAAGAAATGGAGTCATATTACACTGGTCGATTCAGCTACTTGTCTGGCACGAGCCGCTATACATAAATATCTTTCTAAAGAAGGAAAGGAATAAACCCTTCCGATTCATGCATGCGAGGAAGTGGTCGAATCCATATTATTTTCTTAACGAAAATAGAAGGAATAGTGATGGAATGATTGCGGAGACTTCATAACCTGTAAAAAACATAATGATAAATTAGAAAAAAACCCATTAGTATGGAGTACTAATGGGTTTTTCACAATTTTCATTACTTGTTTAAGTTAATGATGTATTTAGCAAATCCGCTTTCTAGTGTATCAACGTACTCAAATGGAGTAGCATCTGTTATATAATCTTGTGCTTTTGGTGATGATTCAAAGAAAACGTTAACGTCTTCAGCGATCGTGCTGAATGTCCAGTTGCCGTCAGCTGCTGGATCGATTGTTTCTTTTTCTAAAATGTAGTCAATAACGACTTGACGATTTTCATTTGGTGCTTCGATGACAATATTGGTTCCGTCAATTGCAGGGAAGCTACCACCGCCGCTTGCACGATAGTTGTTTGTTGCAACAATAAATTGTTGTTCTGGATCTACTTCTTTTCCTTCAAACATTAGGTTTTTAATTCGGTTCGCATTTTCGTTTGCGATTTCGCCTTCAACGGTATATCTATTCGGTTCTGTTACATCAATTTCATATTGTACACCATCGATAACATCGAAATTATATGAACGGAATTCCATGTTTACTAATGGTTGTTCTTCTGTTGAAGTCACATCAATTTGGTTAAATTGACCTGCTGACATTTCTAACCATTCTTTCAATTCTGCACCCGTAATCATTACAGCTTGGAGAGTGTTCGGGTACAAATAGAGGTCAGCGACGTTTTTAATTGCAATTTCGCCAGTAGGGATATCCGTGTAATACGTTACATCTCCGCGTGTACCGGCCTTAAATGGAGCACCTGCTGATAATACAGGAATACCTTCTAATTCAGTACCTTGAATGTACTTTTCAACATACCATTTTTGCGCATTTGTCACGATTTGAATAGATGGATCATCTTGTACTTGTGCAAAATAACTGTTGATTGGAGCGGTCGTATTACCGACAGCACTTCTTACCCAGTCAATAGTGGCATTATGATCTTCTTCAATCGCTTTGAACATTTCTTCATCTCGATCTACTAGAGAATTACCTTCTTCGTCAGCAATTGCTCTCGTAGAAGTTTTCCCACTTGTTACAACCCACTCATCATCAGTCTTTTCAAGCTGTAAATCCACTAGTCCTAAGTGGCTACCCCAGTATCCTGGCATAACAGATGGAACTCCATTGATCGTTCCTTTTTCAATGTCTGCACCTTCTAGGTCAGCATAATCCGGTCCTGGAAATACACTGTGTGAATGACCGAATAGAATCGCGTCAATTCCTTCAACAGATGTTAAATCATAGGTTGCGTTTTCTTCCATTCCCTCAGCGGTAACAGTACCAATTCCAGAGTGAGGAATAGCAACAATAATATCTGCGCCGTTTTCTTTCATTTCAGGAATAAATTTATTCGCTGTTTCAATAATATCCTTCGCAATGACGTTTCCATCTAAATTAGCTTTATCCCATTGCATAATTTGCGGAGGAGTAAAGCCGATCACACCAACTTTCAGTGTGTGCTCTTTATCATTTTGGTCTTTCACTTTCTTATCAAGAATGACATAAGGTTCAAAATAATTTTTGTCATCCTCTGGGTTATCATTATTATCATCAATATAAACATTCGCATTGACGTAAGGGAAGTTAGAGCCCTTTAATGTTGTTTCTAGAAAATCTAATCCATAGTTGAATTCATGGTTCCCAATATTTCCAGCATCATAATTGAGTAAGTTCATGGCTTTGTATACGGGATGTGTTTCGCCATCTTCAAGGACATCAATTTTTGCGACATGGTCACCTAATGGATTCCCTTGAATAAGATCACCATTATCAAACAACAAGCTATTTGTCACTTCGTTACGAGCTTCCTCAATCAAGGTAGACGTTTTAACTAGTCCATATTTATCAGTCGTGTCGTCCTGATAATAATCGTAGTTCGCTAAATTAACATGGATATCTGTCGTTTCAAGAATACGAAGGTCAACGATCGTTTTCTCGCTAGTCCCTTCCTTATTCGTATCTTTGTCACCATTATTCGTGAAGAAAATCACTCCTGCAATGACAACGATGAAAACTATTCCTATCGAAATAAGCGTTTTCATATTCATAGTCACTACCTCCTAAGTAGTATATTTTATTCAAAATGTAATATGATATTGCAATAACATATTATCATACAACTACGGTAAAAGTTAGAGAAAAACGACCTATTTAACTTGTAATACTTTCCTTTGATTCTGTAATTTTACAATAGGCTTATTATGATATAATTTACTGTTTTTTATGAATTTTTGAGTAATGACTCGGGTGACAGTTTGAGTGAAAAAAGGATGCTATTAGATTATAAAGTATGTGTGTAAATCTGCTTATATATCCAACTAAAATGGTCCAAATAATGAATTGTCTCCTACTGTGATAATAGGAACTTGCTTCCTCCACTAGAGTTTAAAAAATGAAATTATCCATGAGGACATTGTGCATCTTATGGGAAAGGGCTTTATCGATTAAAGGTTATGATTATAGAGTGGTCCGAGTAGGGGGGATATAATGTTGGTATAATCTTTTTGTGGGATCAAGCTAAGGGGAGTAGAATTGCATAAAAAGATGTAATCTTTTTCTTTTTTGAAGAAAAAAGAGAAGATAGCAAGAAACAATTTGGCTAGGGTTTAAATTCTTGTTAACTCTTTCTACAGAAAAATCTTCTCGCTGCACCCAATATTAACTTACTAACAGTAGAGAGCAAGTCATCCTATTGATTAATAGTGACTTGCTCCCTTACAGACTAAACGATGAAATTTTTAATAGGCTTTTGCCCAATACACCATGTGCTTTGCCTCTTTATTACAGCAAACACATTTATCTGAAAGCTCATCTTGTTGAAATGGTATACAACGAGATGTTGCACCACTTTCTTCTTTTATCAAGTCCTCACAAGCTACGTCACCACACCACATCGCTTTAATAAAACGATTTTCTTCATGTAAGATACTTTTAAATTCTTCTAAGTTCGAAGCAATTGATGTGTTACTCTTAAGGTGCTTTGCCGCTTTTGCATACATGCTGTTTTGAATGTCAGATAAAATTTCTTGTATTTTACTTTCTAATTCATTGATTAAAACCGTTATTTTTTCACCAGAATCGCGCCTTACTAACACGACCTGTTCTTTTTCAATATCTCTAGGTCCTACTTCTAGACGTAAAGGAATCCCTTGCATTTCATATTCATTAAATTTCCAACCTGGTTGTTTTTCACTTGCATCGATATCAATTCGAACCATATCAGAGAGTTTTTCCTTTATTGAATAAGCATGGTCTATGACACCTTCCTTGTGTTGAGCAATCGGAACGATCATCACTTGAGTAGGGGCGACTTTTGGTGGTAAAACTAACCCTCTATTATCACCATGAACCATAATCATTGCACCAATTATTCGTGTGGTAAATCCCCAAGACGTTTGTTGTACATTTTGGAGCTTACCATCTCTGTCTAAAAAGCTAATGCCAAAAGATTTAGCAAAACCATCCCCTAAAAAGTGGGACGTTGCTGCTTGTAATGCTTTACCATCATGCATAAGGCTCTCTACTGTGTAGGTGAATTTAGCGCCAGCAAATTTTTCTTTGTTTGTTTTTTTGCCTTTTATTACAGGTATAGCTAAAAGTTCTTCACATAATGTCGAATAAACTCCAAGCATTTTTTTAGTTTCATTAATCGCCTCTTCCTCTGTTTCATGACAGGTGTGTCCTTCTTGCCATAAAAACTCTAATGTTCTAAGAAAAGGACGAGTCGTTTTTTCCCACCTTACAACATTGGCCCACTGATTATATAACTTTGGTAAATCTCTATAAGAGTGAATAATATTTTTATAATGTTCTGCAAATAAAACCTCTGATGTAGGTCGAATACACAAACGTTCCTGTAATTCTTCCTCACCTCCATGTGTTACCCATGCAACCTCAGGAGCAAAGCCTTCAATATGATCTTTTTCTTTTTGTAGTAAACTTTCAGGGATTAAAAGCGGCATATAAACATTTTCATGTCCAGTCTCTTTAATTTTTTTGTCTAGTTGATCTTTAATATTTTCCCAAATGCTGTACCCATATGGTCGTATGACCATACTTCCTCGGACACTTGAATAATCAACAAGTTTTGCTTTCGTTACAACATCTGTATACCATTGGGCAAAATCAACTTCCATGTTCGTTATTTTTTCAACAAAATTCTTCGACATAATCTCCCTCCTACTAATAAATGCAAAAAGCTGAGCTTTAAGTTAGGGACCATTTCTGGTGGTACCACCCTAATTTAAAGCTCAGCTTTACACTTCATTGTTTAACGGTTTTAACCGCTGTGTTTTTTCACACAGATCTCATAGGTAGGTTCACTTGAATATCTATAGGAACTTCTCAGCAACTGTTCCCTCTCTGTATTAGTTGATTCAAATTACTAATCCTAATCATCGACGCAATAATATAAATATTTTAAAACATTTTATATGGAAAACGAACCAAAATCAATACCATAAATGAATATTTTTTATCATACTTGAAAGCTTTTGCATTTGTAACTCTAGAAAAACGTTCAAGCGGTTAAGGGTGATGTACATCACGTTTAAAAAAGTTTAAAGGCTGGAGAATTGAGGGGCAGGGATTCACTAAATATTCTGCATGTCATTATCCGATTGTTTTTAATAACAAAGACAAAGTGTACGTTGTTTAAAAAGTATGATTGATGCAATTATATTTTAGCCTATCTGTTTCTATTATAATAACTTTTCAGATAGTAAAAAGAGAATCATCAAATGACTCTCTTTAGTTCAAGATTTATTTTTTCGAATAGATGCTACAAATACTAATGCAAAAAGTACTGTCAGGAGCAAAATGAAAGGAATTCCCCATAAATAAAAAGAATCTAACTCTTCTTTATTAATTATGTCACTTATAAACGGATAAATAATTAAGACAGAAAAGAAAAGTCCAGATATTAATGCCATAAACCAAATAATTGGGTTTTTACTTTCCGCAATCTCCTCCATTATTTGACTAAATGTCACCTTGTAAGCTTCTCTGTTGTGTTCTTCTTTTTCACAATGGGCAAGCGACTTTTTAAGTACAGAATAGAAAATACTTATCACAGGAACTACTAATGCCAAGAATGTAAAATCAATGAATACCATTAAGCAAAAGATAATCACTATAGATAAGGCGAATATTCCCATTAATCTTTCATAAATTTTTGATATCTTAAAATATTGCTCTTCATCAGTGATAATATATTGCCATTTACTGAACCGAGGTCCATATAGAACAAATCCCATGTTGCCATCTTCTCTTTCTATAAACACCAGTTTAAACCCCCCTTAAAAAAGAGTAACACAACATTTCAGAGGAATATAGTAATTATTATTCTAAGCTATCTATTATTCTCCTAGCTACATAATGATAAGAATGTGAGTGTGTTTTTCGGTGTCTGAATTAGTATCTTTCCAATTGAAAGACACCAAACCTATTATTTCCTCGATTGAATAGTGGTACAAGACTTCAATAAAAGATGACAATAGCCTAAGGTAATTAAAAACATAAGCCCTCTCATTATACTCTCACGAACAAGTATCTTTCCTAATCAGGTTCATAACCTGTTTTAATAGAGAAGTTTCGTTTGCACCTAGTCTTAGAATGATAGACGAATGAAAAAACAATCTTTCTACTAGTACATTCAACTATACCAATTTAATAGTATATGAATATAGTATATAGATCGTTTCTGTTAGAAATAATCTGATCATAGAAAGGGGGGAAGAATGTGACGGTAGCACTCTTTACGACATTGCCTGATACGATATTAGTGGATGAGCAGCAATCCTTTCAAGTATGTACAGTAAATTCTGATCCATTACTCGACGGGTTAGAAGTAAGAATTTTTGTTACGCTTGGAAATCTGGATTTGTTATCTGAATTTTCGGCGTTTATATTTGATCCAGATTCAGGAGTCTATGTTCCGATTGAGTTTAATGATCTAGGTGTTGGAATATTAGAATCAACGCTTGCGCCAACATCTTGTAGCCAAGTCCTTGTAACTTTTAAAGATGACAAAGACTATCGCTTTCAACAACAGGTTGTTGAAAAAGCAACTGGGAAACCACTTGCATCCAACACGCAAATTTTTAGAGTAGTAAAAAACTAGTATAATGTATTCAAGAGGGGGAGACCCTCTTGAATTTTTAGTTCTGAGGAGTAAATACCATTTGAAATAGGTGCTGAACACACTCACTAAATCAGTAGTTCAATTGAGGAATATGCAATGTATAAATTACATAATGGAATTTATATGTTAC
This sequence comes from Bacillus spongiae, assembly GCF_037120725.1. Lineage (NCBI taxonomy): Bacteria > Bacillati > Bacillota > Bacilli > Caryophanales > Bacillaceae > Bacillus > Bacillus spongiae. The sequence continues at coordinate 215,070 of NZ_JBBAXC010000005.1, read as the reverse complement.
AATTATAGTGAGGAGGGGTCTTCTTGAAGAATCTTGTAAAGCTAGCCCGTGTCAAAGCTGGTTTAACACAACAGCAACTGGCAGATGAAGTTGGCATTACTCGTCAAACAATAAGTTTAATTGAAAAGGGAAAATATAACCCATCGTTAAAGCTATGCTTACAAATTTGCTACGCTGTAAACGGCAAGTTGGATGAATTATTTTGGGTAGAAAAGGAGGAATAAACATGCAGAAGATTAAGGATGAACGCCTTATTTTATTGGATTTGAAAATGATACGTATCACTTTTCTTGTTCAAACCGCTGGAATAATTGGTATTTTAGGATATGATTTGATTACGGCTGGGTTCGAGGGCATGCGGCAAAACCCATTGTGGATTGTCTTTATGATTACAACGGTACTATATACTTTCTTATCAACGAGTATTAGTGTTGACTATTTTGAAGGAACGAAAACATATTCAAAAAAGGGTCTACAAATAGGGTTTGGTATTATTACTATCATTTCAGTCTTGTGGGGATATTTGACGTCAATAAGTGAAGGTAATACCGCTTTAGAGGGGTTTATTGTAGGAGGAGTTATATTTGCAAGTACAGCTATTCCTTTGCTGTATGTCCATTATTTAAGAAAAAAAAGAACGGAGGAATAAAGGTAAATGGGGAGGGGAGTAATTTTTTCGTTCATAAAACATTGCTCAATTAAGGTCCAAATCGGAATTTGAAATGTTTTATGAAAAAGAAAATAGCTATTTTACCGATGTACTTCTCCTTGTCTAAATTTGAAGCAACTGAATTCATTGGTAACGCTAAATCTTCGGGAGGTCCAACAACATTTCATATTGAAAATTAGCTTGAATTATAAAAGGAGATAAAAATGAACTTAGAGAAATTCTTTATCAAAGATGATAACGAATTTGAACTATTGAAAGAAAAGGTCATGACTATTTTTAATGAAAAAATCAATTTACCTGAACAAGTTTTTAGTCAAGAATTTGGAAATTTTAAATTTGAAGAATTTGACTGGGCAATGAGCGGTGAGTTCTGGAAAACACTTAAAAAATTAGCTGTTCACACTAATGATGAATTTGTATTAACTGCAGTGATAGAACCAAACCCAGTGGATTATTTTCACAAAGAGTTTAAATATTATAATTGGATCAAAATGTCAATTGATTTATCTACCGATAATTATTTTGAACTACTTGAATTAGGGCCAGAAGAAAGTCCAGCAGATGCAGTTTTATATAATTCCTATACTGTTGTTTGGTTATCTCCTTCGATGAAGTGGGCAATTTGGGGAGAAAGGGAATATGGTATATGTGTCATTGGATTAAATGATACGGTACATCATAATAGTAAACTGTTATCTTCTTTAAAATCCTGGCGTAGTATTGACAGTACAGTATTATCTTGGATTGGCGCTAATTTTATGAGTGAAGAGTCCCGGCAAAAATTCGTTGAAACTATTTTTTCAAACTACTCACAAGGCAATTAAATATTAGAATAACTAATTGAACTAAAAAATCTTGCTAGGCATAATTTATTGAAACGTTTTGTTGTAATTAAGTTAAATTTTTTAAAACTATTATATACACTAGATGCTTACAAAAAAGATCGTGCGAAGAGAGTGGTAATATAATAATGATTAAATAAATGGAAATATGCAAGAACATCTTTATCTAGTAGCATAACTCCAGTACCATAATGGAATATTTGAATTAAAGATATTACGAGATTGGACAATATGACATGGGTTAAGTCCAGAAAGACTGAACAGAGAAGTTAGAAATAAAGTTTACAATCAAGCTAGACTGTTGATTATACGGAAGATTTGTCAAGAGCATGTCTATCTTTTTTTTACATTTTCTAATTCTTTGTATAGATATACATTTTTTCGAGTAGATCATATAAAGTGTTCGTAGAGAAAAAAGTCAAAATTTTAGCTGCGTTTTCAATAAAGTGTTTTTTCACTATGAAGGGATGTCCTCAATGATTAGCTATTATATATTCATAGTACTTTAGCGTATTGCTTTCTAATATAGTCATCATAAAACGTAGATAATATATATTTTGTTGACTCATTTTTTTGCATTGAATATAGAAGGACAAGGTCCACTTTATCAAGTCTTTTTTATCAGACATACTCATTATGAATAATCTTAAGAGGTGAACAAATGGAGTTTTCAGTATATACATTAAATGCATTTACAAAGGGATCAAAGGGAGGTAACCCAGCTGGAGTAGTTTTAGATGCTGATAAGTTTACAGATAATGAAATGCAAAAGATTGCTAATCATATTGGCTTTTCTGAAACAGCATTTATTCATAAATCAGACGTTGCTGATTTTAACATCCGATATTTTACTCCTAATGATGAAGTAAACTTATGTGGACATGCTACCATTGCCAGTTTCTATTTATTGTTACAAAATAAGGTTGTTAATTACGGTCAATATTTAATTGAAACGAAGGCTGGAATTCTTGAAGTAAACATTGAAGAAGATGGACGAATATTTTTATCACAAGCACTCCCTTATTTTGGTCAAGAAATTAGAAGAGAAAAAGTTTTGAGTTCTTTAAACCTTGAACTAGATGGACTAAACAATGAACTTCCCATCCAAATTGTATCAACGGGACTTAAAGATATTCTAATTCCAATTAAAAATAAAAAAATATTGCACCAAATCACTCCAAACTTCGATGAAATCACTTCTATTTCCAAGGAGTATGGGGTTGTAGGGTATCATTTATTTTCTTTAGATAGTCAAGACAATTCAGTTGTCCATTGCAGAAATTTCGCTCCTTTACACAATATCCTTGAAGAGAGTGCAACGGGAACTTCTAATGGAGCCTTAAGCTGTTATTTATACAAGTACGGTGTAATTAAAGGGTCTCAAAGTCTAACGTTTGAGCAAGGGTTTACAATGAATTGTCCATCAGAAATTATTTCTAAAGTAAAAATTAATGAAGAAAGAGAGATTATTAAAATTGAAGTAGGAGGAAATTGCTCAGGTTTAAAATTTCATTCTATGACTTTATAGCAGTTATTATTCTTCGACTGAAACAGAGAAGAGAGTGAAGGGAAGGTGTGGGATGAATGACCAAAAATATATACATTTTGTAAACTAGTCACCATTCGTATGTGTGACTAGTTTTTTTAGTTATGTTCGAAAGTATTATAGCTTCACAAAATATAGAGTTACTTGGTTTGACACAGGATCAATAAAACTAAAATAAGTCTATAGACGTTTGAATGGAGCTTACAGAGTTTGCAGCAAGCGAAAAAAAGCTTGTTGGCCAGAATACAAAACTAAAGGATGAAACCGAAAAATCAAGAAAGGAATATTGAATTTTTGATAAATTCGAAACTTTTCATGAGCTACTCCGTAAATAAAGTGTATACAGGAGGGATAAAAGTGAAAAAGAAAATAGGTATAGCAGTCTTTTCATCTATTGTTATTGGCTTAATTGTATGGCTCGCAAGTTTAATCTTTGCTTTTTCATATTTTGAATGGAGTTTTTTTATAGGGCTAGCGCTGACAGGTTTGTTGTTTTTATTTAACAGTAGTGGTGGAACTTTCTCGAAAGGAGCCACATTAGAAGCTAGTGAAGCCATGTGGAAAATACAAAAAGAGAGCGGTTTAAAAACTAATGTTGGTGCGTTCTTTTATGGTTCCGTGATATATACAATTATAAGCTTAATTATTATGGTAGTAAAATATACTTTGTGATTTCCTAAAAAGTGAGAAACGAATTTATCCTAACGTTTAGAGCATTGCTCTATGCGTTATTCTTTTTTTATCACAAATAAATGGGTCTGCTTAAGTGAACAAATAAATGTATAAAGCAAGAGCAACTGGAGTGTTATTTTGTTATGGGCATTAACTATGAATTCTTTCGAAAAAGCATTAAACGGAAGGCTTCAGGTTATATGGATTTTTTTTACCCAATCCTATGCCTATGTGTTGAATACATACAATTGAAGAATCATTCCTTGTTTAATAAGCCTTGTGCTTTAAACTCTCATTAAGGATACGTTAGTCGTCATCACCGTTTACGAAGTTCCATCAAACAAAAGGGAATGAATTTATTATATCAATATAATTAAAAGGAAGGATATTTAATAAGAGCAAGGTGAATAATTCATACTGCTCTTATTCCAATTTCAGAGGAGCAGTAAGGACAGGATCTTAGATTTTTAGGAAAAAGAAGAAGTGTGTGTTAATCGACTGAATTTGAGCACTGAAAGAACGAGTCAATGCGATTTATAGCATTAGAGACTATAAAGAAGGGAAGGTTGATTATTTGTACAAACTACTCATTAAATACTTCCGCCCGGATTCATTGTAGCTGTTATCGCTATCATAAACTTATTTTCCGACTCACGTACAACACCCTTTATAGTCTCTAATGCAACGGAAAGAATTTGGCAATTTTCTCAAAAAAAAGTCACCCTTTATAGGTGACTTATATTATCTTCAGTAAGGATTTTTGTTTCTTCTATATGTTTAGCTTCGTCGTACTCCATAAACTCATAACTTACATCTAATTTCCATCCACAGTACGGATTATCAATAAAGTTAGGTTTTCGGCTGGTCATTTATTACGACCTTTCTATAATCAACTAGTACGGCTTCAATTACTTCCGCCACCTTCGACACCCATTTTCATCAGGTTGACGTTCAGTTGACTTATACAAATGCTGCTAGGAATGCTAGCTGTTTATCTATGTAATTTTGCAATAGTATTGATCGATAGGCAGATAGACTAAAAGGGGAAAATTGGATTACAAAAGCTAGTGAGCGGTGTTTTCTTGTTTCTAATAAGTAAAAATATAGGTATTTTATAGTAAAAAAGAAGAAAGTTAATTTAGTAGATTTTACGTCTGTAAAGGGGTTTCATCTATAAAACATACTTTTTTTGTAAAAAAATAACGACTAATTCTTTATCGCTTTATTATTGTAACGCGGTATCTTTATACTGTGATATAGCTATATTTGAACGTAATTTCGTAAAAAAATAAGGATACTGAGTAATGTGAGAACAGTCCTATATTTTTATATATATCGACATATATAGGACTTTTTACACTACAACTCTATAAGAAATTTGTAGATTTATGATATTTTAGTAATAAATATTCAAATTTAAAAAAAGTGTTGTACAAATGTTCAGAATTATATAAAGTATAAATGTGAACAAATCTTGTACATAAGGTATCACAAAGTATTTCTAGCACGGATTATGTAGGTGACGGATTTTTTATACAGGAGCAGGAATCTATCTTTAATATAGATGGATTTTTTCTAGGCTGTAAAATAATACGAATTTAATTTTGATGGGAATGGAATCTTTCTTCTATATAAATATTTCATTTTCAAGTTCAGTTCACTATACAAATAAATCCAAGTTTCCGCATCAGATTACCAAGTATAAATAGCTCACAAAAAAAAGAGAAAAGAAAAGAGGAGAAAAATGAAAAAGAGAAAATTTGTTACATCCGTTTTAGCTACAGGGTTGGCATTAAGCACATTAGTTGTCCCAACGTCTTCATCAGTATCTGCTGAGGAAAAAATAGATAAATCAGCAGTTCAAGCGAAGCAAAAAACGAAACAACAAAAGAAATTAGAAAAGTTGCAGGAAAAAACAACTAAAGCAAACGCGAAATTTAAAATGGCATGGGATGAGAAAAAGAACGCACCTCGCTTTATTTCTGGTAAACTATCAGACAAAAAAGCAAATATTTCTGATTTCCTGAAAGAAAACAAAGACATCTTCAATATTGATGCAGGTGAGTTTGAGATTCAAAAAGTAGAAAAAGATGATCTAGGAATGACTCATTATCGTACGCAGTTAATGGTTGATGGCATTCCTGTGTATGGCGCTGAGGTAAATGTTCATACAGATAAAGCTGGTGTCGTAACAGCTGTAAATGGTGTTTCTGACAAAAAGCTTGAAAATAAAAAATGGTCTAAATCTGTTAAGCTCTCAAAACAAGATGCGATCGAGGTTGCTGAAGAGAAGCTAAGCTTTACGCCAGATAAAGATACGTATACGGTTGAACCTGCTTCTGACCTTTATCTTTATGAGCATGAAGGTAAATGGGCGCCTGTATACATCGTTGAGCTACAATTCCTAGAGCCTTATATTGGCCGTGAGTACTTCTTCATTGATGCGAAGAAAGGGGAAGTTCTTAAATCCTATAATAGAATTCATGATGCGGAATCAGTTGGATCTGGTACAGGCGTTTTAGGTGATACGAAAACACTTAATACGTTTGAGCAAAATGGAGTCTTTTCACTGTCTGATCGTACGAAACCATTGGGAGTAACTATTGAAACGTATGATGCTGGAGATCAGTGGGCTACAGGGTCCATTGTAACGGATAGTGACAACAACTTTACCTCTTCTCGCCAAAAAGCAGCAGTTGACGCACATTTTTATGCGGGTGTAACGTTTGATTATTTCAAAGATAATCATAATCGCAATAGTTATGATAACCAAGGAGCTGACATCATTTCGAGTGTTCACGTCCGTGATCCTGACGCATTAAATCGCCCATGGAACAACGCTGCTTGGGTTGGAACGCAAATGGTATACGGTGATGGAGATGGCTCAACATTTACTGCCTTATCTGGATCATTAGATGTTGTTGCTCACGAGTTAACGCATGCTGTAACTGATTTCTCTGCAGATTTAGTATATGAATTTCAACCTGGTGCTTTAAATGAGTCATTCTCTGATGTATTCGGAGTGCTCGCCGAAGCGGAGTATGAAGGAGAAGTAGATTGGTTATTAGGAGAAGATGTTTATACGCCTCATATAGCTGGAGATGCCTTAAGAAGTATCTCAAACCCAACTCTATACGATCAGCCTGATCACATGGATAATTTCCGTGTATTACCAAATACACAAGCAGGCGACTGGGGTGGCGTTCACATAAATAGTGGAATTCCAAATAAAGCATTCTATCACATCGCAACAGATATCGGCTTAGATAAATCAGGCGAAATTTACTATCGCGCTTTAACGCAATACTTGACTTCACAATCCCAATTTGACGATGCTCGTAATGCATTACTTCAATCAGCAGCAGACATTTATGGTGAGGATGGAGCAGAGTATAATGCGGTTGCAAATGGTTTTGCCCAAGTTGGAATTGGTGGTTCTGTTGTAACTCCTGGTAATGATACGTTTGAGCCAAATGATACATTAGGTGAAGCTCATGAAGTAGCGAATGGTGAATCGTTAACTTCATACATCTCCTCTGCAAACGATGATGACTATTATAAGTTTACAACGAGCGGAGCAGGCGAAATCTCTATTGATCTAACAAATGTTCCACAAGATTACGATCTATTCTTGTTAAACAGCAGCGGTTCAACATTAGCAAAATCTGAAAACGGAAGAACGAGTAATGAATCGATCACGTATAATGCGTCAAGTGCCGGAACTTTTTATGTAAAAGTAATTGGTTATAATGGAGCTAATAGTACAAGCCCATATAATTTAACTGTTTCTTACCCATCAGTAGTGGTAGGCGATGGTGAATGGTTCACGGAAGCAGCAAGTTTTGACACAGATCACCCGTATTCAAACAATTCAACCGACACGTTCACTTATGAAAAACCAGGTGCACAAAAAGTAGCGATCCATTTCTCTGCATTTGAAACGGAAACAGGTTATGACTTTGTCCATATTAAAGACAAAAATGGTACGATTATTGAAAGTCTTGATGGCAACAGAGGTTCATTCTGGGTTGAAGTAGATGGTGACAAAATTAGTGCAACACTTGAAACGGATTTCAGTGTAACTGGATATGGCTTTACAGTAGATGAAGTTCGTTATTATCAGTAATAATCCATAACAGTAAGGAATTATTCTTTACTTAATGGGATAGTTAGCTAAATTTTGAACACTTAAACCTGTAGGTTCTTTATGAACTTACAGGTTTTTGTTTTGCATACTAATGGTCTGATTATGCAAGCTGTTCAGAAGTGAATGGAAAAGAAATATTGAAATGGTTAATATTTCAGATTTTTTAAAAATTAAGGTAAACTAATGAGTACGAATAGAAAAGTTATGCTTCTATTCCATATAGTGGTGCATGAATAAGTATTAAGGGAGGAGTAAAATATGAAAATTTTAGTTTTAGGTGGGACAAGGTTTTTTGGAAAGAAACTAGTCACTAGATTACTAGATGAAGGGCATGAAGTAACCATTGCAACGAGGGGAAAGACAGCTGATCCTTTTAATGATAAGGTAAATCGAATCGTGATGGATCGTGAAGATCATGAATCCTTAAAGTTAGCGGTTGGGTCACAGCATTGGGATATTGTTTACGATAATATTTGCTATTCACCTCAAGCAGCCGCTAGTGCATGTGAAGTATTTGCTGGAAAGGTAAAGCACTATATTTTAACTTCAACTCTATCTGTGTATGAATTTGGACAAGAAAAGTTAACAGAAAATAGCTTTGACCCTTATTCTTATCCAATTAAACTTGGGAAACGGACGGATTTTTCATATGGCGAAGCAAAACGCCTAGCGGAAGCCGTTTTTTTCCAACAAGCCAATTTCTCTGTAAGTGCCGTTCGGTTTCCAATCGTACTTGGACCGGATGATTATACGAAGAGATTACATTTTCATATTGAACAGATAAAACAGGAAAAACCGATTGGAATTCCAAATAAAGAGGCAGAAATGTCCTATATTAGCTCAGATGAGGCGGCAAAATTTTTACACTGGCTTAGCCATAATCATTTAAGTGGACCAATCAATGCTTGTTCCAAAGGGGAATTATCGTTACGAGAGATCCTAACTTTTATTGAAAAAGAGGTAGAGATGAAAGCGATCGTCCGTGAGGAAACAATAGAAGAAAATAGGTCTCCGTTTGGAATTCCGAACACGTGGTGCATGGATTCTTCCAAAGCACAAAAAGCGGGATATGAATTTCAGCGAATCGAGAGTTGGTTTCCAGCTTTAATTCATGAAATTGTTGAAGAGGCATGATCAGTCCATAATTAAAATATTTTTTGTCTCAAAAATGCTGTCACCTCTCAATGCGATAAATTAATGCCTAAAAGGGGATCTGTTATGAAACTTCCAAAACAATTTGTAGAAAATATTCGTTTAAATGGCAAAGAAAAAGGAGAGGCGTGGCTACAGCAACTACCGTCCTTAATCGATTACTGTGAACATAAGTGGTCACTCAAGATGCAAGACCCATTCCGACTTTCTTATAATTATGTTGCACCAGCTACCTTAGAAAACCATTCGTCGGTAGTGGTGAAAATCTGTATGTTAGGTCAAGATTATTTTGATGAACTAGAGGCTGTTCAATTGTTTAATGGAAAAGGAATGGTGAAGCTCGTTGATTCAGATAAGGAAAAGGGAATTCTAATCCTTAAGTTAATATCACCTGGCAATATGTTAGCAGAAGTAGAGGATGATGAAGAGGCTTGCAGAATCGCTTCATCCGTTATAAAGAAATTAAGTAGACCAGTTCAAGCACCATTTAGCTTACCTACAACGAAGGGAAGAGAAGCGAAACTTCGGACGATTGTTAATAATCATCCAAATGGGCTTGGGCCAATTTCTAAGGAAACCTATACAAATGCTGTAAAAATCTTTACATATTTAAACGATACAATCGAACACTATTTTCTTCTCCACGGTGATTTTCATCATTATAATGTGCTGTCGTCTGCTGAGGGACGATGGATTGCGATTGATCCTAAAGGGTTAATCGGGGAAATCGAATATGACTTAATTCAATTTTTATTAAATAAATTACCTGAGAATGGAGCGTATCAAGTAATTGAAAAGCGTGTTGACATTCTGACAAAGGAATTGAATTTAAATAAGCAACGCCTTCTTCTTTGGGGTTTTTGCCATACTGTATTAGCTACATCGTGGACAGTAGGAGATGATGGCACTTACTATAAGCCGTTTTATGAAGGAATTGAGATTTTTGAACGGTTATATCAAGCTCATTTTGACGAAACCGTTCACTCCATAAATAAAGTAGACCTCATGAGTACATAATCTTGTAGAATCAATTTGTGTTGGTACTGATGTAAAGGCGATAAATCTTTACTGTTAAACGGTTGTGTAATCTAATTGAGGTTGACTTATATTTTGTTTTAAGCGTTATTCTCTTTTTCAAGCCCAAAATAGGACACTATTCACTTTTCATTACAGCCAATGCTATTATTACAATTTGTTAAGGTTAAAAAATATCAGCCAGAAAGGGTGTCTTCCTGTGAATATATTATGGGATTTTGATGGAACACTATTCGATACATATCCAGCTTATACGAAGATTGTGTCAACGGTACTTGGAGGAAAAGTCGATGAAAAAGAGGTTTATCAGAAGTTGAAAATTTCCTTTTCTCACGCTATTGAGTATTACAAGCTGAGCGATAAACAAATGAAAGAAATCGCTAAACTAGAAAGCGAGCTATCTCCAGGTGATATCCAGCCTTTTGAAAAGGTAGAGGAAATTTTACAGCTTGCTACTAAGAATGTTATCATGACACATAAGGATCGAGAAGGGGTTATGTCGATCCTACAATACTATGGCTGGGACAATTATTTTGAGGAAATTGTTACAAGTGATGATGGCTTTCCAAGAAAGCCTCATCCACAAGCATATAAATATTTACATCAAAGACATCAATTAGATTTAGTCATTGGCGATAGAGAACTAGATATATTACCTGGAAAGGAATTAGGCTTAGCTACTTGTTTGTTTCAGCATCCAAATGAAATTGCTACATATAATATATCGGATTATGCTGAATTTGTTGAGGTAATGAACACAAGAAAATCAACGTTTGGAAGTTGACTTTATCGTCATTGAAAATAAAACAAAATAACCATTCCTTCTCTAAAAAGGAGGGTGGTTATTTTGTTCTATACCCATTACGACCATAATTAATTTCCGCAATCCACATTGACCCCAAAGGATGTTCCACACTTGTTCCCTTCAAAGAAGTTATTGTCTTCATCAACAATATCTGTGTCCGTATTAAAAAATACTTGATTAAATAAAATTTCATTTTGTGTAGAATTAACATCAAGGAAGATCCCATTCATTCGATTGTTGAATACTCTATTTAATTCGATCGTATTTAACGTCGCTCCAATTGAATCGATCCCATTTAACGTATTCTTAATGACGATATTCTTCGTAACGCTATTATTATTCGATTGTGTATCTAACTTAATCCCATTTTCTCCATTCCGTTTAACCTTATTCCGTTTGACTGTATTGCGAAAAGAGTCCTGATTGATTTCAATTCCATCCCCTGTATTTCCAATTACAAAATTGTTTATGATTGTGTTCAGAAATGAAGGACCTTGTCCATTATCCCCATCATCCATTAAAATCCCGTCTCCTACATTATTTTTAATTAGGTTACCAAAGATAAAGTGGTTATGCGATTCTGAGTCGATTAGAATCGCATCATCTGTACTGCCTATTATTTTATTGCCAATCACGTTGTTAAAGGCCGTTTCATCCTCAAAGAATATCCCATGTCCTCTATCTTCTTCACTAAGACCATTATCCAAAATTAGATTACCTAATATCAAGTTATTAAAGGTATCTTCATCCATTTCAAATCCATCATTCAAATTTCTTATCACCTTATTTGCAGTGAAGAGATTATCACTAGAATCCTCTATATCGAATCCTTCGTCCCCATTCTCCTTCGCTATATTTCCTAAAATAATGTGGTTAAATGAATCATCAATGTCGAATCCGTCATCTACCTGATTATTGACTTCATTCCCAATTAAAAAGTTACGCAAAGAATTGTCACTATCCAACCCATCACCTTCGTTTAGCGTAATTATATTTTTAAGAACGATGTTTGTATTAGAATTGTTATCTAACTGAATTCCGTCGATAAAGTTCTCTCCTGTTAAGTTTTGCTTAATAAGATTATTGAAAGAATTGTTATCAACAAAAATTCCATTTGATTCGTTTTCTAACAAATCATTTTTTACAACACTATTTTTAGAAGATTGATCTAAGTAAATACCGTTCCCAGTCGTAAGCATAAAAGCTTCTCGCTCAAAGTTTTGAATCACAAATCCTCGAATTGTAATTTTAGAGGATTCTGTGACGGTAATCCCATTATCAAACCCTTGAAGAGTCCCATCAATAATCGGTTTTCCAATGCCAATTAATTTAAGTCCAGTTTTTCCTGGGCCGACCTTCACAGCTTCATCATACGGACTCAAGGAGTCAGTGACTAAAATAATGTCGCCGTCATCGGATGAATCTACAGCATCTTGAATCATTGTAAATTGAAATCCTTGGCCAACAATAAGAACCTTTTGCTGGAATAGAACAATCCCGATTACAAAAAGGACAATGAAAACGATGAGAGATGAAAGAAAGAAAATCGTGACTTTCTTGTGAGGAAACGGTGTCTTTATCACTTCTTCACCACCTGTCTCTTTGCGTTAATGAAAAAAGGCTTATTGCCCATTTTAACTTTTCTTATTGCGGCGCTTTAATCCACACTCAAACACCAATTTCCAAATCATAAACAAAGCAACAAGAACGAAAAAGCCACTAAAAATTAACACAATGATGGCCGTTATACTCCAAAATAATGCGACTAATACTAATGAAGTAGCCATAACAATAAAGAGGCCCAATGAAAAGAACCCTATTGAGATACCAGCGCCTGTAACTGAATGACATGACTTTGACTGTTCATCTCCCACTCTCTTCATTTCCTTCAAACAAACTTATTCTATAAACTATATGTAGCGTCATCACATTCATGAGAGGAACTTTAAACGAATGGTGAAATACATCCGTTATTACAACGGAATACCACTTTTTTTCATATATAATGAAGGGCTAATCATTCATTTTTATCATTAAATTCAAGTGGGATATACAAATGACATTGCATCTTGTGGAGGAGTAAATATAATTTTATTACTCACAAGAGGGCTTGGTAAGGAAGTGTCCATTTTCGTTATCATTTTAAAAAATATAATAGCTATGTTATTTAAATCTATTCATTGCATTTCACGTGATAGAATAGATAGTAAGAATGTTTAAATTTAATAGAAAAGGTGAGTAGATGATTCGTACATATACTGTAAAGGATGCTGATTACATCATTCATTCACATTACGATCAATATCATAAAGAGTTTCAATACGATGAATCGTTTCGCAATTTTATTGCAACGAGTGTCCAAGGGTTTATTGAGCGAGGTCATAAGCGAGAAAATATATGGATTGTAGAATTGGAAGGAAAGCAATATGGATCCATTAGTATTAAGAATGTTAATGATAAGACAGCTCAATTAGGTTTATTTCTTATTGAACAAAAGGTAAGAGGGGCAGGCTATGGACAGCAGCTCATCAAAATAGCAATTGACTATTGTAAGGAAATGGGCTACGAAACCATCATTCTTTGGACAAATCGTGAACTTATTACAGCTAGACGACTCTATGAAAAAAATGGTTTTCAATTAATAGAGTCACGAGCTCGATTCCTATCTAACAAAAAACTAATCGAAGAATGCTGGGAGTTAAATTTAGAAGGCAAGAGGGGAAATTGAATCTATTATCTTGAAGGATGAAATAGAGTCCTTGTTGAGTTTATCCTGCTTCAGTGTTAGGATATTTTTCTCAACAAATAAAGAAAGAATCTGTTACTATGGAAGAATGAATAGAGAAAAAAGGGGGACTTGAACTGTGGATAGCTCTCAGCTAACGGTCCATTCAAAACAAGCCAATCAGCCTCCTCAGAACAATGGTCAACGATATACGTATCAATCACGACCTGAAGGTGCGACAAAGGAACTTCAGCATCAAGCTTTATTGGCAAGTTCAGAAACATCTAAACAGCTCGTTTTAGCGGATGAGCAAGATTCATTTTATTTTAGAGCGCTTGAAAATAACGGAGTTTTCCTAAATCAAGGTCAAATAGATGCCGTACGACATGGCGATGGGCCTGCGCTGGTCCTTGCAGGGGCAGGTAGTGGCAAGACCAGAGTATTGATTTCGAGAGCAGGCTATTTAATGTCTGTAAAGAAAATAAATCCAAAGAATATATTACTACTGACTTTTACAAAAAAAGCCGCGAATGAAATGAAGCAACGAATGGAAAGTTTACCGGGCATCTCACGAGCAATGATTCGTGATTTAACGGCAGGTACATTCCATTCGATCTTTTTGTCTATATTAAAATGGCAAGGTTATACACAATCTATTTTATCGAGTGAAAAATATAAGCATACTGCATTGAAAATTATCTTAAAAGAAATGAAGCTACAGGATGCATACGAACCAGAAACGATTTTATCTTTGCATTCTCATTACAAAAACCAGATCATAACGCTTGATGAAATTCCAGCGAGTACGGTCGTTGAAAAAGAAATGAAAGAAATTTTTACGAAATATGAACGATGGAAGCAAAAAAATCATTTCATTGATTTTGACGACATGCTGTTAGAATCGTATTTGTTATTAAAGAAGAACCCCGAATTATTAGCAAAACTTCAAGCTCGTTTTCATTATATATTATGTGATGAGTGGCAAGATACGAATCCGTTACAATATGAGCTAACGAAATTGTTAGCGAAGCCACAACAAAATCTCTTTGTCGTTGGCGATGATGACCAAACAATTTATTCCTTTAATGGCGCTGATCGTTCCATTATATTAGGATTTCAGGGTGATTATGAGAATACGAGAGTGATTCATTTAGATATAAACTATCGCTCCTCTAGAAGCATTCTTTCACTTGCTAATGAAGTCATTAACGGAAATACGGTTCGGCATAAAAAGGAGTTAAAAGCTACGATAACAAATGACTATCACCCTTTATTTGCTCGCCCAAATACAACAGATGATGAAGCAAAATCCGTTATTGATTTTATAAAAGAAGAAGTAGCTGCTGGAAAGAGGTCGTATAAAGATTTTGCTATCTTACATAGAACGATAAGCAATAGTCGTGCGATTTTTGAACAGCTTGTGCTTCAGGAAATACCCTTTGTTTCATATAGTAGAGGGGATAGCTTTTATGAGCAATCAATCGTAAAGCCAGTATTAGATTACTTGAGAGTGGCCTTAAATGGAAAAAATTCAGAGGCAATAAAAAATATATTACCGACCATGTACTTACAAAGGGATTCTGCCTATCGTTTTATTGAAGAAGAAGAACTCTTTTATCCAAAAACACATTTACTCGAGCATTTACTCAACATGCCTAAGCTAAAGCCATTTCAGAAAAAGCAACTGGCCGAACGAATTACCTTGTTGCATTCGTTAACAATGTTAAAACCAAAACAGGCCATTCGAAAGATTCGTAGCTTTTATGATAAATATATCGAAACGGATGATCGGAAGAGTTTAACTCTTCATAAAGAAGTAGTGAAAGAGACACTAGCGGAGCTTGAAGCTTCCGCCGCTCACTTTGAGACGATTGCCCAATTTATTTCGTTTGTAGATGATATTATTGAAAAGAATAATGAGATGGAAGAAAACAGAAGAAGTGATGCGATTAATGCAGTTTCACTCATGACGATTCACAAATCAAAAGGGTTGGAATTCCCAGTTGTGTTTTTAATCGGTGCATCCGATACGATTTTACCTCACAGCTCTGCGTTAGATGCCGATAACCGGAAAGATATGGTCCTAACAAAAGGCAAGCAGGAAGATGAAAATGTGGTTCTTCAAGCGATTGAAGAGGAGCGAAGACTTGCGTATGTTGCGATTACACGAGCAAAGGATGAACTATATGTATCATCACCAGCCTATTATCGTGGGGAGAAAATAACGGTCTCTCGGTTTATACGAGAACCGTTTACAGATATAAAAGAGATTGAGCAACGTAGCGGAAGCTCAAAACCGCAAGTGATTGTAAACCTGAAGAAAAAGTGGGAAAAACTATTAGTATGGGACTGTGTAAATGATGCTTGCAAAGGCTGGATGAAAATAACATCGAATGAACAGCTAAAACAATGTCCATTATGC
The DNA here is from genome assembly GCF_037120725.1 of Bacillus spongiae. Classification (NCBI taxonomy): domain Bacteria; kingdom Bacillati; phylum Bacillota; class Bacilli; order Caryophanales; family Bacillaceae; genus Bacillus; species Bacillus spongiae. The sequence goes on along the minus strand of NZ_JBBAXC010000005.1, from coordinate 199,054 downwards.
CGAGAACAGATGATAAAAAAAGAACGAAAAGTACAAGTACGAGTGTAGGCATTGAAGGAGGAACATCTTGTTGAATGTTGAATTAAGTAAATTTCGAGTGAAAGAGGGAAAAGAGGAAAAAGTAACGGAGTGGATGGATTTATTAAATGAGCATATGGACGATGTTCTTCTTACTCTTAAGGACGAGAAAATGTATATTGAAACCATTTTCAGAGAGAAGGAAGAAACGGGCGAGTATCTCTATTGGTATAGTGTGCAAGGAGAAAATGGTATTTCTGTTGAAGAGTCTCATCATGAAATCGATAAACAGCATATTGCGTATTGGATTGAATGTATTGATGAAGAATACCATACGAGCGAGATTACAACTGAGGTTGTTATGATTCCTAAAGACTTAATCAAACAAATGGTTTAGCCTGAGAGAGTTGACTGAAAATTTTTGAATAGCCACTTATAGCAGTTTTCGTGCTTATGGAAGCAATAGAATACACAGAAGGATTTTATAACCCACTTTTTCTTTCATCTAGTATATAAGAGCTAAAGCAATTTATTAAGGAATGCGAGGCAACATATGAAAAATTCAACTAAAAAATATTGTTTCAAGGGAATCTGAACAGTTGGATTTCTTATTGAAAAGCACTATACATATTTTAGCAATTCATTATGTATAGTGCTTTTATTTAGTTCATTTCCTTGACGAAGATTTATATATCCACCTCTTTGAATGAGCTTCTGAAAGGATAGTAAGTAAGACCGTAGGATGTCTGCATTTCATTCATTAAGTTCATTCTATCTTTCTTTTTTTGTCTAATAAAATGTAACCTGTCCATCGAAAAGAGTCAATTTATATGGAAATTTTTACAATATAGACTAGCTTAAAATGTAAAAAGATTTACATTTTAAGCTAGGTGGTCAAATAGTTTAACAATAAAAGACGCTTGGTTATTTAACCAAGCGTAATGGATAATTAGTCAGTTATTCTAGTCTCTAAACCACGCTTGTGCAATGAGCATAACTCCGTCATTAATTTGTGATGGACTTAATCCTCCGAATCCTAGTAATATTCTTGGCCCCGCCTGAGAGTTAATGTTTTCCTGTAATTGACCTCGTTCAACTGGATATACCTTTACCCCATGAATGAATGCTTCCTTTATTAGGTCGCATTGTGTTTTTCTAATATCGACTTCAATTATCAGGTGCAAACCTGCTGATTCCCCCATGATACGAATCCGATCGCCCATATACTTATTTAACGCTTCTATAAGCACTGCTTGCTTCTTTGCATAGACTGTCCGCATTTTACGAACGTGCTTATCCCAATGTCCTTTTTGCATAAATATTTGCATGGCCCGTTGTTGAATCCGAGAAACTGGTGAAGGATATTTGTTTAGTTTAAGTTCATGATAGCGACGTAGTAGACGAATAGGTAGTACCATGTAGTTCATCCGCATTGCCGGAGAAAATGCTTTAGAGAAGTTGCCTATGTAAATTACTGAACTGTGCGTGTCCATTCCTTGAAGGGAAGGAATAGGTTTAATTCCATACCGAAATTCCCCATCATAGTCCTCTTCTATGATGACACTTCCAGTTTGTCTCGCCCACTCAAGTAATTTTATTCGTTTTCCAATTGGCATAGTCATGCCATAAGGATATTGATGCGCAGGAGTTACAAGTACCGCGTTTGCGTGACTATTCCTTAATTCGTCAATATTTATCCCGTCTTCCGCTAGTGAAATGGGAACTACGTCCCATCCATGGTCTGTGCACACGGATCTAGCGTCACCGTAACCGGGATCTTCCCAGGCAATCCTAGTGCCGTCTTTACAAAGAAGTAAGCATAAGAAAGAAAGGGTCTGTTGCAAACCACTTCCTACAATAATCTGTTCAGGTACACAATTAACCGTTCTAGATTGTTGAAGATAATTAGCAATCTCAAACCTTAAATCGTACTCTCCTTGAGGATCGCCATAAAAGGCAAGGTTGTTATTGTAATTATCCATCGCTTCATTCATACATCTACGCCAAATTCTGAGGGGGAAGGTAGACATATCGATTTCAGAACCATGAAAATTGTACAAAATGGAATCTTGCGGATGCAGGGGTACTTCATTTGGATAGTTATAAACTAATTTGTGATTGGAATTTAGTTCATCTAGATTGTCAATCTCTATCACATAAAATCCACTACGGGCACGACTTTCAATGTAACCTTCAGCTAATAGCTGTTGATACCCAGATTCAACCGTCATCTTACTAATATTGTGTGACTGTGCCATCCGCCTAACTGAAGGTAGTTTAGTTCCAGGTGTCAATGTACCTTCATTTATTGCTTTTTTAATTCCTTCATACAATTGTTGATATAGGGGAATATTTATTTGTTCGTTCAATACCATAATGAGGTCCACATCATCACTCTCCACATCTGACCTGGTAAAATATTATTAATCTGTCCCTTTTGAGCATGTCAAAATGTTGTTAATTTAATTATACATAAAAAAGTTAAGAAAAGGAGCAGGTTATGTCTACACAAATCATTGAAAAGAAAGTTTCCGTTAGATTGTCTACCTATCAGCAATGTCATAGAAATATTCTGGATCAATTCTCCCTTCCTGAAGAACAGTTACAGTATACGAGATTGCCAAAAAGCTCGTTACCTCTTGCTCTGGATGATCAACACAGACACCCAGTCGTTATATTGGCTAATGAAGTGCCAGTAGGATTTTTTATTCTTTACGACGGCGAGGAACGAACGGATTATACAAAAAATAGTTGTTCACTCATTCTTCGCGCATTCTTGATTAATCAAAAAGAACAAAATAAAGGATATGCCAAACTGGCACTTTTACAACTAAGCATGTACGTAGAGGAACATTTTTTAGGAATTAATGAAGTTTCCTTAGCTGTCAATGCCAGAAATCTTGCAGCCCTCAACTTGTATAGTAAATGTGGATTTGTTGATAAAGGGATGACTCGAATGGGGCCGAAAGGAATACAGCATCTGTTATCTTTATCCTTGTGAAATGTTTGCTTCAAGTGGTATTTGGAGATTGGTTTTCACTGAAAGAAATTAAGAAATTTACTAATTCTAGCAGTTTGATTAGCTGGAGAAATACAGTTAAGAAAACGTATCGAACAAACGGATATTAAGCGATTATAAAGATGGATTTAAAAATTCTAAAGATGGATTCGTCGCAAGTATATAGTTTAAATGTGCAAGTGTTTGGTGTAGCTCCACAAGTAAGCGGCCTACGGCTTCAAGTAGTGAAATAGAACTGCAAGCCCCCTTGCTGCATGGATAAACCTTTTACTAGGTAAATAGAAAAATATAAAAATATAAAAATCTTATGTTAAAAAAAGGGGATTGTATCGATTTATCGAATATAGTCATGTAGAAAATGGAAGGGGGCATAGCAATACGGTGAAAGAACAATTAACGCGTGTCGGAACGAATTATATTCCTGTTACAGATGTAAAACGTTCAGCTGAGTGGTATGTAACGAAGTTAGAGGCAGAGCTTAGCTATCAAGATCAAGACAAAGCGATTTTAAATATAGCCAACCAAAGTATATTTCTTGTAAAGTCGGAAGAGGATCAAAGTGCCAATTTTGTAGACGATAATGGGACTGAGTGGTTTTCGCTGACGTTTGAAGTAGATGGTTTGAAAGCTTTACAGTCTATCCATGCGCGCTTTTCACAGCAAGGCATCCAAGTAGGGGAGATTGAAAATAGAGGTCATGTGGGAAGAAACTTTGTGTTTTATGACTTAGATAGAAATAAATTTGATGTTTGGAGTGAACTCAGCCAGACATTTAAAGAAAAATATTTTACCTCCCAATAAAACGGACATAAATGAAATTCCACCTAAAGGTGGAGTTTTATTTTTTGGTACAATTGATTGAATTCGTAAAGTGTGACATAATTATGACAATTCAAGTAGTATGATATTGGGCATTAATTTAATAATTGAAGGAATGGGTAGAGTGGAAAAAGAATTATTTGTACAATTACGTGATGTGAAATTATTTACAAAAATTTACGGCCAGAAAAAAGATAAACCAACCGTCGTCATGGATGCTGGGTACGGAGATTATTCAAAGTCATGGGATCAGGTCGTTACGGAAGTATCTCAACTAACAGAAGTGGTCGTGTATGATCGGGCAGGGCTAGGGAGAAGTGAGAAAAGTCGAAATAGGCGAACAAGTCAAGAAATGGTTAAGGAATTAAAAGAGTTGCTTACGATATTGAATGTTGACACACCTATCATACTTGTTGGTCATTCTTTTGGAGGAATAAATATTCGATTATTTGCAACAAAGTATCCTGATGATGTAGCAGGACTATTGTTAGTGGATTCAACACCTGAAGAGTATAAGGAAAGATTTCTTCCAATTATGTCGAATGAATTTCAAGTAGCCTACCATCAACAGTTTATACATGAAAGTAATTATGATGAATTCATGGAAAGTTTACGAACTGTAGGAGAGAATAAAACAACATTAGATATACCTTTAATGGTTTTATGTGCAGGTAAAAAAGACCATTACACAGTCGAAGCGCAAGAGTTGTGGAATGAAATGCAGGCGGAGCTAGTAGGAATTTCAACAAATGGGCAGCTCGTTATAGCAAATGAAAGTGGTCATTTTATTCAGAAGGATGAACCAAATATAGTTATTGACGCAATTAAGCGCTTGGTGAAGGATGCTTAAGAGAAGTATTACACATACATAATGATAAAATGGTATTCAGTTTATTAATTAATAAATTTTTTTTATGAGTATACGGTTCCAGCTCTAGTGCTGATGGCATATTAAACAGCACTTTGTATGACATAAATGTAAGCGTTTTCGACTATGCTAGTTTTTTTGATAGATTATTAGGACGATATTTGTACTAATATCTATTTAAAAAGAATAATTATGTAAAATATTCAATAGCAAAAATGTATAGAAGAAAATAAATTTACGCTTTTTCACCTTGTCACTAGAAAAAATGTAAGGTATATTTACACTTTATGTACGGTTAAAAAGTTGAATATTAATATAACTATAATACTTTTTTACGTTTTATTTAATTAGTCATAATCTACTTTTATAAACTAATAGAATATCAGCAGGGGGAGATTAGGTGGAAATCGTTACAAATACTGAAAAACGAAAAAGAAGGTGGCCCAGGCGAATTCTAGTAGGATTGTTCGCTATCATACTACTGTTTATTTTAATTCAAATACTTCCAGTAAAAACCCACAGCAATAATCCATTCCTTCGATCTGAGGAAGCTCCATTAATTATTGCTCACCGTGGAGGAGGGGGTATTGCACCAGAAAATACGTTGACCGCTTTTGCGTTATCTGATTCTCTTGGTGTTGATGTGTTAGAGTTTGATGTTCAACTGTCAAAGGATGATCAAGTTGTTTTGATGCATGACAAAAATATTGATCGAACGACAAATGGAAAAGGGAACGTTTCAGATTTTACGGTTAAGGAGCTACAAGCCTTAGATGCAGGTTATCACTTTGTTGGACCTGAAGGGGATTTTCCATATCGAGGACAAGGGGTAACCATTCCTACAGTTTCAGAGGTTTTTGAACAATTTGGGCACTTACCGATGGTCATTGAAATGAAAGCGAATGACCCTAAATTAGCTGACAAGCTTTCAGAAATCATTTATGAGTATAATATGGTAGAAAAAGTGTTAATCGTATCATTCTATGATGAAGTATCTGAATATTTTTATGAGAAAACGAATGGGGAAGTTGCGATAAGCACTTCTGGAGGAGTATCGGAGAATTTCGTTATTCTTCATAAATTATTTTTAGGTAATCTGTATCCGTTAAAAGAAAAAGCACTTCAGCTACCAACACAATCCAGTATTTTTGATTTATCAACGAAGAGATTAATCGATGCGGCTCATGAAAGAAATATGGCGATTCACTACTGGACAATTAACGATGTAGATGAAATGAATTATTTATTTGAACAAGGTGCTGACGGTATTATGACTGATTATCCCAATATAGCATTATATTTCTTACAACAAAAAGGAGAAAACTGATGGACATGAACCTAAACACTCAGACGACACAGAAACCGAAAAAACCCGTCATTTTTCACTTCGCTGTGGTAGCATTATGCACTGTTCTCTTAGTAACCTTTACAATTATTGCAAACATTGTCAAAGATACTAAGGTCGGTTTAGACACTGTATTGAGACAGGTCTTTGTCGTAGAACCTCAAACCTTTATCTTTGAGCTATTTAGCATTATAACTTGGTTTGGGTCAACACCTGGTGTTACCATCTTTCTTATTGTAATGTTTGCTCTACTAACCATTAAATATCGTGATTTTAGTGGAGCATTCCTTCTCGTAACATTGGTGATTTTGACAAATGAGTTAAACAAATTTCTTAAAGATTTCTTTCAACGAGAACGTCCTTCAATAAATTCTGCTATTGAGGCAATTGGGTATAGCTTTCCTAGTGGCCATGCTATGACAGGGTTATTAGCCTATGGATTAGCTACCTATTTGATTGTTACAAAGTGTAAATCCTTGACTACTAAATACATTATCGGATTTTGCGGTATTCTTATGATTATCTTATTAGGAATTAGCCGAGTAATCTTGTCTGCTCATTATCCAACAGATATCATTGCGGGTCACATGATGGGAATGACGTTACTAATTGTGGCGATTTATTTGAATCAATGGCTATCGAACATAGTAAGTAATCGACGATTAGTTAAGTAATGAACCTTCTGACAAATGAGAAATTTCATCTGTTTCTTATTTCTTGATTGAAAGTAAAGGAGTTACTTACCATTTCTGCGGTTATCTATTAAAAAATATTCTCCTTTGGTTATCCAAAGGGGTATTTTTTTGTCACGAGTAGATTCGATTATGATGATTGTACAACTTTCAATTGTCTAGATGTGACTGAGATTACGAAAGGTATATGAGTGATTGTTGTTTAATGGTAGTATTTTAAAAAGAGTGTATCCGGAAAGAAACCTTTACTTGAAGGGAAGGGTAGGGAGAGTAATCCTTTAGGAATCGACCTCTTAAGTCGCCGATACTCTATTTTATATTAGAAGGTTTGTTATGCATCTCAAGTCGATCGCCTTTCAATAAAGTTCCTCCATAAATGATGTGGTGACACTATTTAGACAGAAAATTGAATCTTTCTAAATCTTCAAACGTATTAAAGATGGAAGAAAAATTCATGAAGGGGAATGAATAATGAAAAAAAGTTTTTCAATTATATTTTTATGTATCTTATTGTTGGTCGGTTGCTCTCCGGAGTCTAGTTACACAGAGGAGAAGGCCCTTGAAAATGACGATATCGTTATAAGAAATCTAACAAGCAGTATGCAAGGAATCATACCTGGTCAACAGAAGGTACATAATTTAGAGCAATTAAATCAGTTTCAACGAAAAGCTGAGGCGGGTGAAGCTACAGAATTGACAATTAGTATTTTTGATGTAGATAGTAATAACGGAGTGGTTAATCAGCTTTCCTATGAAAATCAATTGTATTTGTTTCAAAATCATTATAATAAATATGGTCAAGCGACTGGAGATTATACATGTAAAGGCCCTATCACGATGGAAATAGTGACTGTAGTCAAAGGGTGTGAATTGGATGGGAAACAAACAGATGATGTAGTGTTGTTTCTTGCTAGCGTCTCGTCCGTAAGGGAGGCGAAGGCAAAGGCAAAAAAATAAAATCGCCTTGCTATTAAAAAATTTATCTATTAATTACTTATTACATGAGAATAACACGTTGAATAAAACAAACATTATGTGTTTCTCATCTTAGCACAACTAGGGTACCATTTAGTGTGAGTATAATATGGTAATGTGATATAAAAATGGAGAGAAGGTATTGTATGATGGAACATTTTCATTTAGCTTCAGTTGTGTATTTGGGCATTGTGATTGGACTTATAGTTTTATTCGTTTTTTCCTTCACGCTTTATATCCGCAGATTAAAGGTCAACTCTTCTGTTAAAAATAATCAAATAGTTGAGATTGAAAAGAAACTTGATAAAATCATAGATTTACTTGAAAATGATAGAAATTCTTAATGAAACTCTGGAAGCGATAGCATGGTAACAGGTGGATGGTTTGATTTTTTGCCACATTTGTTCCAATTGTTGAGTCTCGAATGAAACGTTTCTTCCTTTTCAAACCTTATGGTGGTCTCTGTACATGTCATTAGTATGGAGAGAATGTAAAAGTTCACAAGAATAGATCGTTTATTAGTAGTAAGTATAGCAAATTAGTACCTTTTAAAGACTACCCGCTACGATCTGAAGGATTTTGTTCACCTAGTTATTCGTACAAGCATTCCCTTCTTTCTTTGCATATAATCTAGTAACCGAACGAACAGAAGGGAGGGAAATAACTATGACTATACGTGTTGTACCAACACCCGCTAACCCAACGATACAGGCTGCAATCAATAACGCAGATCCAGGAGATTCAATTCAAATATTAGCAGGTACATTTGATGGTTTCGAAGTGGATAAACCGAGATTGAAGATTTTTGGTTGTGGCGTTGGCAAAACCATTATTACGGGAACACCCGCCATTGTGAATATGGGTGGAGTAGTCGTTAATGCAGATCGAACCACATTAGAAAAGATGACCATACAAGGTTTTTCAGGGGAAAATGGACTTCTAGTACTTTCGAACAATAATTTTTTCAAGCAAATAGAGTCAAGCTTTAATACGGGTCCCGTAGTAGATGGTTTTCAACTAGCTGGAGATCGTAACTTGACAATCGACTGTATTGCTTCCTTTAATACTGAAGATGGATTTGATTTCGCAGGTTCTGTTCGTAATTACACAATGAATTGTCAAAGTTTTCGAAATGGGGACAAAGGCTATAGAATAAGTGCAATGAATAATAAGCTCACCTCGAATAGTGCGAAAAATAATGAAGATGGATTTTTTGTCAATGAAAATGAAAATATTCTATTTAATAATCAATCGTTCAAAAACAATAATCGCGGATTTTTAATCGGAACGAATCATAATAACAATAATTTGATGAATAATTTCGCATGCAATAATAACTCTAGTGGGATACAAATTGAATCAGCAACAACTGAGAACGTACTTGATGTAAATATCGTTCGTAAAAACGGAATTTCAGGACTCGGTTCTGGCATTTTTATTCAAAACGGAGCAACAGATAGTTCGATTCGTTTTAATAAATTGAAGCTAAATAACCCTTTTGATATTCAAGCTATAGGGAATGCTTCGACTGATAATACATTTGATGGAAATATATGTGATAATAGTTTTCCAATTGGATTATGTACATGATAAAACTCCTTTAAATAAGGAGTTTTTTTACATATTCAAAATAGCCTTTTGCGAAATAGAGGCCAATCATTCTAACTGAATAGAGAGAATTTATCGGAAAAACTACCATAATATGATAAAATAGAATATATGTTCTATTATTAGGGGGGATAGTAGTGCCATTTTGTCTTGTTCATCAAGTAAACGTTCATTATGAAATTCATGGGGAAGGAATTCCCATTTTAATGATTCATGGCTTTACGCCTGATATGAAATTAATGAAAGGATGTATGGAACCGATTTTTTCAATTCGAAAGGGGTTTCAAAGAATTTACATTGATCTACCAGGTATGGGGAAAACGGGTCATTATCATCATTTAAAAAACGCTGAGGAGATATTAGATATCGTAATCGGGTTTATCGATACAATGATTCAAGATCAACCCTTTCTTATTGTCGGTGAATCATATGGAGGATATCTAACGAAGGGGGTATTAGCTAAAAGAGGAGAAAGGGTGCGTGGAGCTGCCTTTATTTGTCCCGTCGTCGTTCCGAATGCTAGTGATAGAACACTTCCACCACATTCCATTGTCTATAAAGATGAACGCTTTTTAAAACAATTGACCATGGAGGAAAGGGAGGAATTTAGTCGAGATTTGGTCATTCTTAACGAATATAGCTGGAATCGATATAAAAATGAGATTAAGGCAGGCTGTCAACTAGCGGATGAACCGTTTTTACAAAAGATTGCAAAACAATATAGTTTCACGTTTCCTGTTACCCAAATGATGTACGAATTTCCGGCTATTTTTTTATTAGGAAAGCAAGATTCGGTTGTTGGCTATAAGGATGCGCTTGACCTAATTGATCAGTTTCCGCGTGCGACCTATGCTATTGTAGATGAAGCAGGCCATAATTTACAAATCGAACAAAGAGAAATATTTGATACTCTCATACACGATTGGTTAAATAGAGTAACAGAAAATCGTATGGAGGTTTAGAGGGTCTGATGATATGACAAACAGAGCACTAGCGCTTCTTATAAGAAGGCCATTTGTCTTTCATGAGCTTTACAAAAGGGAATTAATTACAATCAAGGCGGTCTTTAGAGAATCGAACCTGTCGTGAGTCGAACAGGTTCGATTTTCATTTAAACATTATGAGGAAAATATCTTCTGTAATTGTGGATCTTCGTCAAGAAGCGTAAGTGCTTTTTGACGATAGGTAGGATCATGTATATACGTATAACGATTTGGTTTTATACTCGGTGCCATTTCAATGGCTTGTCTGTATTCTTCTTTTTTAAGCTGAAGCGTTTGAACATAATTAAAAAAGCCTGTACGTTCAAATATCTTTTTGATTCGATCGATTCGATGGTTTTGCACATGGACCATTATGTACGTCGCAACTCCTACTTGTATTCCATGCATTTCAGGTTTTTTGCTGATTTTTTCAAGGGCATGGGAAATTAAATGCTCTGATCCACTAATTGGTGCACTGTTGCCACTTATGGCTGTAGAAATTCCACCCATTGTGAGTGAGCTAATAAGCTCCTTTAAGAATATAGGTGCCTTTATATCGTTCATCGGTGTTCGAATAAAGCTATTTACGGCTTTTTTACTAATCATATGTGCGAACGCATTAACGGTAGCCTTCCCACTACGGTCTTCAAATTCCCAATCATAAAGTGCAGTAATATTCGAAACTAAGTCACCAATACCAGCTAAAATAAAGGGTGTTGGGGCTGTTTGGACAATAGATAAATCCACAATAATTCCGTACGGTACTTTAGCAGGTACCGTTGTTTTTTTACCGTTCACAACTAACGAACAGTTACTGCTCGCAAATCCATCATTTGAAGCAGATGTAGGAATGCTAATAAAAGGGCTCCTTCTAACAAAAGCTATGTATTTCCCGAAGTCTACGATTCGCCCTCCTCCCATTGCAATCACTACATCATATCTTGGCAATCGAAATGCTTCCTTTACAAGTCCTTCAACATCCAAATCAGCTGAAAGGGTAAAATAATCGATGGTTTTGGGAAGAGTTTTTCTGATTTTTTCAGTTAAAATACTCTCGGAAAAATCATCCAATAAGATAACAGCATTAGAAAATGGTTGTCGAGCTAATATTTCATGTAATCTTTCAATTGAACCATGACTTATTTCTAAAATGGCGGGAATGGGAATACTGGTGACGGGTTGATTCATTTCTGAAGTTCCCCGTTGTTAATTAAATAGTCCTCCACCTCACGAAAGGTTGTGACGGGCACAAATGGGATATTTTTTTCTCGTAAAAGCTCTTGTAAAGCATCTTTAGCAAAAGTGACATCAGCGTATTTTGCAGGATGAGAGTCTGGCTCACTGTCACCAATAAAGTATACTTTATCGTACGATTTTTTTAATTCTTGGATTACCTTCGTTTTATCGATTCCATAGCGCTCTGAGTAGTGTCGATGCTCTGGGTCAATTGTTAAATGTACGTTCTTTTCTTTAAACTCCCCTTTGTTAGAAAAAATCTTTACGTTTTCAATTGAGTATTTCTTCAGCAGATGTTCGATGTAATAATCGGTCCCTGCACTTAGTATATAAAAATCCCCACCTTGATTTTGAACATGTTGAATAAATTTTGGTACATACGAATCAATGGGAATGTCGTGAATATCAGTAATAATCTTTTCTTCCGCTTGATGGATTGAAGTAAAGACAGTACTTAAAAAATCGATATCCTTTATCTCGTTTGCTTTCCATTTATCGTACAGTTCTCTACCCTCTGGAAAATACTTTTCAATGACAATCCAATAGAAATCTTTATTTGATATTGTTCCATCAAAATCAGAAACAAATGCCCATTTTTTCAACTTTTTTTCCTCCTTTTATAAAGCCATAAGAAGATTGTAACAAAAATTAATTGTTATATTAACAAAGTTCCTCGAGAAAAACAAAAAACGCACGTTTATCGTGCGTTAAAAAAGTACCACTCTTTTATGTTTTCCTGATATATAAAGGTTATTAGAGAATTTTTCTAGTAATAGCCATAACCAAATGGCGGTCTTCCATAGCCAAACCCAGGTCTTCCGTAACCATAACCATAGCCATAAAACGGTCTTCCATAGCCATAGCCGAACCCAGGTCTTCCGAACCCAAATAAAAAGGGAACGATTAATCGTTGATCTTGGTGACGAGCGTATGGTGTTTGATTGTACATTTTAGCACTCCTTTCCATTATTCCTTACATTGTATGACAGCATTTCAATTTGGGAAGTCACGAGCAATAAAAGAAAGGGAAGAAAGCACTTCATGACATTTTTCCTCTAAATTACCAACCATAGTTCTTAAAAAAATGTCGAAAATACTACAGTAACACCAAAACACTTAAAAGGAGGTATTTGATTTGAATCACTTGAAATTTATTATGTTTTCACTTTCCATGCTGTTACTTGCAGCATGTAATAATAATGATACGGCAATGGAACGTCGTGATTACCCTAACAATGCACCGATTGACGTGAATTACAGAGGGGATATGACGCGATATGACCGAGATGTCACAACGCCAATTAATCAAAATAAAAGAGTGGATAGATATACAAATGAATATCAAAGAATTACGCAAAATGAAAAGGTACGACGTAATGAATACGGAAGAATAGATGAAAGAGCTCCGCGTGATGAATATACAAGAATTAATCGTAATACGACTGGTGAAGAACTAAGAAAAGACGTAAATGAATTTACCAATGATGTAAGACGAAACGTAAGAAGAATGGCCAATGAGTTCCGTGCAAATGATCGAAGAGATGATATGATTGCAATCTCGGCTGACTATACAAATACACCAAGCAGTAAATATCCGCATACGGTAGCTATTAAAGTGCAAGATGCAAAGTATAAATATTATGTGCTAAACGAGGCAGATAGGAATAAAATAATCGAACAAGGAAGAGCGGCTTTAGATAAAGTAGCTCCTAACTTAAGAGAAGAAGTTAGAAGAGCTTTAGAGCAGCAACGAATAGCAGGAATACCTGCTCCAGCACCAGGGGCTCCTAAACCAGGAGTAACAGAGACGCCAAAACCAGAAGCAACTCAACCAGGAGCAACAGAGACACCAAAACCGGAAGCAACTCAGCCAGGAGCAACAGAGACACCAAAACCGGAAGCAACTCAACCAGGAGCAACAGAAGCACCGAAACCACAGACACCTCAGGCAGGGACAACAGAACCAGAAAAACCGAATGCTGCTGCTCCACAAGCAGGCATTAGTGATATTGAGCAAAAAGTAATTAATTTAACGAACGAAGAGAGAAGAAAAAATGGGTTACCAGACTTAAAGGCGTACCCAGAATTAAGCAATGTGGCACGTGTAAAATCAGAGGATATGAAGAAAAACAATTATTTCTCACATACGAGTCCTACGTACGGTTCACCATTTGATATGATAAGAAATCACGGTGTAACGTATAGGGCAGCGGGTGAAAACATTGCCAAAGGCCAACCAACACCTGAAGAGGTCGTAAAGGCTTGGATGAACAGTGAGGGACACCGAAGAAACATCTTAAGCAGAAACTTTACGCATATAGGGGTAGGATACACGGATAGTGGTCATTACTGGACACAAATGTTTGTTGGAAAGTAAAATTGGAGAAGAGAATCCTTTTTAGGATTCTCTTCCAATTCCATTGGTGTAATAAATACAGTTTTCCATTTATCTACAAGTGAATTGTGTTTGAAGCTTCATAAACCGGTACATAAGAAGGGCGTCCCTTCCTTTACGAGAGTTACGGTCAATAACACGCTCTAGTCGATGCATAAATTCAAGATCGCATTTGCAAGATTTACCATGGCGACGATAACAGAGGTCATGTGCCATACAAGCTGCATCTACTGTATTTACTGGATTATCTGGTCCACTGCATCCAGGTCCACACCAACGATACCCTGGAAAACAAAAACCCCGTCTTATTCGCGAGTTTCTGTGCCTCATACAATGACCCCCTGACGTTTAGTAATGTATAGTATTTTATGCATCTAGATAGAAAAAAGATTGGACGACCCCTCATCTAAATAGTAACCCGAAAGCTAGGTAAAGATAGCAAGAACAATCAAGCATAGAGTTAATGTAATTTGTATTTATCTTTTCTTCCTCTCAATCATGAAATGGAGAAAGGTTTGTTTGTCATGAGCAAAATTCGTAGAAAATGCTACCGTTTCAAACTTTGTTCATACAGCAATTTGAAGATTAAAAGGCCAAGAGCAAATGCCAAGAGCAAATGCTCTAGAATTCGTATCATTAATAACTTTTTTAACTGTTTTCAACGCAAATAATTATAAATCATAAAAAGGCGACAGGATTTCGAATTCTTGTTTGATTCTTTTCTTGACGATCAATAAATATTACCGCACTAAGCTTCTGAAATATACCATCTTAATTCCCTCATTATTGCTACAGATTTCTTATGGAACATGGAAACTTTTAAAAAAATTCACAGGTATCTACCAACTCCTTTCTTTTCTACTCTCACGTATTGGATGAATAACAAGGGTTGCTAGATTACTAAAAAAACTATATTATGAAAAGTATGAAAAATATTAATTATTTGAATTTTTAAATAATTAATGAAGAGGAGGTGTAATAGTCAAATAAATTTTTCAGCAAAACCAAATTTTAAGAACATCTAAAGAGGACCTTTTACCGTAATACATAATGATTAAATTGATTCAAATGAACATTTTCCGTTTTATGAAAAAAAGTTGTGTAAATATTCGAAATAGGTAAATGTCTGATTTCGAAGAATCTTCTCATGAACAAACAGCATGATGATGGTCAATAGAAAAAGGGAGCTGTTGGGAATGTTATGGAGAAAAAAGCTACACTTGTTTAGTATTATGTTTACGTTATTATTTATTTCATTGATTGGAATGAATACTGTTGACGCAGTTGGCGCCAATCAATACCTTAAAATTTCTAGCTCGGATCGTCCCGGAGATTTAGATTCTGCCAAATCATATGTGCAGGTCCTTGAGTATGATGATTATATAGGCTTGAATTACAGATTTTTCTATCCTTATAATGGGAATATAGGAGGAGCGGGTCTTTTTCCTAGCGGTTCTCATGCAGGGGATTGGGAAGGTGTAAAACTAAAAATTAATAAAAGAACAGGTGAAATTGAAAGTATTCGTCCATCTGCACATGGAGGAGAGCATGACTGGACGAATCCAAACAAGTTTGAGTATGAGCAAAACCGACCGGTCATCTATTCGGCGGAACATAGTCATGCAAATTATTGGACTTCAGGAAAGCATTCAAGATTATTTGGCTTTGGGAATGACTATACAAATAAAGGGTTATTATGGGATATCGCAGATGAGAACTTTATTATTATTAATGATGACAACACACCTTGGATGGATTTTGATGGAAGATGGGGTTCAAGTGGTTCTGTTGATGCTAGTGATTCTTGTGGATTTAGTTGTCCGGATAGTCCAAAATTCTCCGTTTCAAAAGGCTGGTTTAGAGATATTACAGATGCTACCCAAAATAGTCAAATTACAAATTTAGGAGAAAATAATGTAGCGTTGGCATACACATATGCGAAACAATATGCTCCAAGGGTTTATATGCAAAGTAACGAACAGTATTTTCCTTCAACTGTCGAATGGTTTCTAAAACGTGCTGAGTTAAAAGAAGATGGTCGTAGAATTTTAGCTAAAGGTGAAGTGAACTCATGGTCTCTTGTCGGGAAATCTCCTACAGTATTTGCGTTAGATATTTCAAATTATAATCTTTCAACAAATACCACGTTTAATCCAGTTCTAGAAGTAGATCGAGAGGGGACTAGCATCTTTGAAGTAGTAGGATCTGGAATTGATACGAGGGACTATATTAATAAAACTCTCAATTTTGATCCGAATGGAAACACGTATACATTTGGAGTATGGTTAAAAGCAGCTGACGATTCGTCCCCTCAAACGGTCACTCTTCGTTTACGTAGTCAAAATAATTTAAATGGCGGTAACGGAGATAATGACGCTATGGTGAGTGTTGAAGTAACGAATGAATGGGCATATTACACCGTTTCGGAAGTTTTTGATGAAGCAGCTGATTGGATTCGTACAACGATCTATCCAGTAGGATATGAATTCGATACAGGTAGTGTACTCGTATCAGCTCCAGAATTACGCCAAGAATAATTTTGCAGCAAGCTATCTAGGAACGATGACGAAATGCCTGGCTAGAAATAGTCAGGTGTTTTGTTATGTTATAGAGCAAATACCTAGCATAATCAGAATAATTAACAAATCATATTTAAATTTCATTTAGATAATGACATATATTCCCTTAGACTATACACTTAATTAAGAAGCATATTTTCGTAAAAACTAAAAAATGAAAGAAAGGGGAATATTTTTGAATATTCGGCACGTACAAAGGGAGGATTACGTACAAATTTCTCCATTGATCAATGAATGGTGGGGAGGGAGGCAAATGGCGGATATGCTACCAAGATTGTTTTTCGAACATTTCACCGATACTAGCTTCATAGCCGAAAAGGATGGTGAAATAATTGGGTTTTTGATTGGCTTTGTGTCACAATCTCATGAAAAAGAAGCGTATATTCATTTTGTCGGTGTCCACCCAAAGCATAGAGGTGTATCAGTTGGAAATACCTTGTATACTACATTCTTTGAAAAAGTGAGAGGGATGGGAAGAAATACAATCCGTTGTGTCACGTCACCCGTAAACAAAGGATCGATTGCTTACCACCGTAAAATGGGGTTCGATGTAGTAAAAGGGGATGAGGAAGTAGATGACGTTTCAGTACATACAAATTATGACGGTACAAATCAAGGACGAGTTTTATTTAAAAAGATAATTTGAAGTGGAATAGACAACCTGATGATTTATTCTCATCCTTTTCTAGCAAGCTTTTTTTAAATACTACTAGTAACATATTTTTATGATGTGAAATAGAAAGGAGAAAAAATGGTTAAAAAAATCATCAAAATACTACTAAATCTATTCATCATCATTGTAAGTGTAGTAGCATTTTGCCATATTCCAGCATTGCTCTATAAAGATATTCCCTTTTCAGACGATTTTATCACGTTCACTCAATATGAATTAGGCTTTTTTCCCGGTCATTTTTTTAACAAAATTACCGAGACTGTATCTCAACTGTTCAATTGGCAAAATATTACCTACATAGCAGAAGGTACAACGGTTGAAAGAAAGATTTTCCCCTACATAGTTGAATCGTATACCTATACACTTACTCTTTTATTTTCCGCTTTATTTGTCTCATTAACGCTTGCTATTATGTTTACCATCTTGACGTTTTATTTGCCGAATACCGTTCAGAAACTTTTAAAACAAGTAGTCATTTTCCTTGAAGCTCTCCCAGATATCTTCGTCATCTTTGCCATTCAACTTGGTGTTATTTGGATATATAAACATACGAATATATTAGTCGCAGAGCCCTTTTCTCTAAACAGTCAAAAAACGTATTTGCTGCCGATTATATCACTTTCTATTGTTCCATTAATTTACCTGTATAAACAATCACTTTTAATGTTTGAAAATGAGCTTGGAAAACCATACGTTGAATTGGGTGTAGCGAAAGGGTTAAATAAGCTGTATATCTTGATCAGACATATACTGCCGAATATACTCTATTCCTTTTTTTACAACTTGAAGTATATGTATTTATTCCTGCTCTCAAACATGATTATTCTCGAATTTATGTTTAATATTTATGGATTATTAAAGTTCATGACCAATCATCCAACGTATGAAATTATTGCAACAGGTGTCTTAATGTTAACGTTCCCGTTGGCGATTATCTTCTTAACTATCAATGCTTTGTTGCCGAAAGGAGTTGTCATTTATGATCAAAAAGCTATTTAGAAATGGTTCCTTTCTGTTTGGTTTTTTTATATTATTCCTTTTGCTACTGACTAGTATTGTAAATACCGAATATATTAAATCAGATCATGTAGATGCTTCTTCTGAGTCATGGATGGACAAACCTTCACCGCCTTCATGGGAACACCCTTTTGGAACTGCGACTGGAGAAGACTTATTTAACCTTCAACTGGCTAACACGATCCCAACAATTAAATTAGCCTTGTTTATTACCTTTGCAAGAATGTTGATTTCAATTCTTCTCGGTTTCCTTTATGGCGTATTTTATAAAAGGGTAAGATGGTTAGATATGGTCATAGAAGGGTATAATTTCGTCCCAGCAACGTTACTAGCATTGATCTTGCTATTTAGTTCGCGATATATAGTTAATGATACGATGAATAGTAGTGCTCATTGGTATTTTGTCGCCTTTGTTTTTATTGGAGTCGGAATTCTTCCTTTGTCTCAGTTAATTGGGAAAGAGGTTTGGCTTGCGCTTCAAAATGATTATATTCAAAGTTCCAAGGTGTTAGGTGCAAGGAAAAGAAGAATAATATTTAAACATGTCATCCCTAGTATAAGAGGGAAATTATTTTTAATGTTAAGTGGACAAATGATTCAAGTATTAACGATAATGTTGCATATAACGGTGTTAGGCTTTAAAATTCCTGGGTGGGGCCATTTTATTGGGGAAAATTATTATCAACTCATGTTGTCCCCATGGATAATATTCTTTCCAGTATTACTTTATACCTTACTTATCGTAGCAATTACCTTTATGTCAAACGGCGTAAGAGATTGTATGGACCAAGAGTATATGGTGAGAAAATCAACGGCTCTAAATGTAAATAAACCAATAACACCAATTAAACAGTTAAACAACATGAATGTCTAGTAAAAAGCCGAAGTTTGTGAACAAACTTCGGCTTTTTGAAATGTTTTGAAAGTGGAGATTAACCGACAAATTCAAGAGGAACCCGTTTCTTTAGAAACTGCTAATTGTTCTGTATCTGCTTATAAAAGATACTGACGCTGAAAACGAATAAGAAAATAAGGGAGTGTAGAATTTGTTTTTTCTAACTCAAATTGTAGTATTCGGGTTAATCCTTATAGGGCTATTTTTTGTTACAAAAGTAGCAGGGAAATATAGTCTTCACTATTTATTCTCACTTACTCTTGCAACTCTATTTTTTATTATTATTAATACCAATAATTTCGGTGACCGACCATTCTTATTTGTCATCTTATTCGGGCTAGTATGTCTTGCTTCTATTATAAAATTAATGAGGAAAAATGGTTAAATGAAAAGCTGAACTTTTTAGTCCGGCTTGTTAAAAGGGTACATAGGCGAACAGTACCCCAAGATTTTTATGAATTTCACATCAAAAAACTAGATATCATAACTTAAATTTTCGATAGTGAACCCAATCTAGCTAAACCAAGGGTTTAATCGTGTCTAGTCGTTTATGTAGGATTTTTTATAAGGGATATTTTACTTTTAATGGTATTGTATAAAGAGAGGCTTATTTAGCTAACGGGCAGTAATGTTGAAGTAGGAATCTCATCTTTGACTAAGAGTTTATTTTCAATAAGTTATTGGAAGGATTGTATTAATGAATGGACATAGTAAGACCGAATCAGGAAGAGCTTGAACAAATATTAGCACTATCTCCACAAGCGATATTTGAGGGAACTTTAGGTGAAGCAGAACCAACGATTGAAAAAGCAAAACAACTGGTAGAACCTCTCTTAAAGAAGGGAAGTTATTATTTAATAGCAACTGAAAATAATGTAATAACAGGGTGGATTCTTCTAGGAGGAAGTAAAGACCACTTTTCAGATAAGGCACTCGGATTTATTTATGAATTATTTGTTATAGAGGAATTCAGAGGTAAAGGTATTTCAAAACAATTGATTAAAACAGGTGTTGAACAATTGAAACAAGAGGGATACTCCGAAATTCGCTTAAGCGTATTTGATGGAAATCAAGTAATTAAGACATATGAAAGCCTAGGGTTTAAAAACAGAACAATTACTATGAGTATTTCGTTGTAAATAATCCTCTTTCATTAAACGGAGGCTTTGACGGAATATGAAGTACAGTCGTTCCATATAGGGATGGCTGTTTTTTTATACCGTAAAAAATTGACAGTAATGCTATTCGATATTGTACAAAAATTTGCCCACTTCTCTATTTATTTTAGGATTCTTTTTCATTTAATAAAATGGGCAATTTTCTAGAGTATAGTGTAATGGTATTCTTTATTACAGTATTGATGCGGAGAAACTCACTCGAATCTTTTTCTATATTTGAGCCTGACAGTAGGTTGATTAAACATTTTATCAAAGAAGAAAAGAGTGGTCGTAACTAAGAGTGATACAAAATCCTTAAAGAAGAGCTCTCATAATTTATTAAATGGGCCATTTCAATGATTAATAATCATTGAAAATTCAGATTATTTGGTATATACTGTTTATATACGATATAGACAGTATAAGAACTTTAGGAGGAAATAATGCATTTATCTATATCTCTAAATTCAGGCGTACCCATTTACATGCAAATTGTTGAGCAAGTAGAAAAGCAAATTCTTACTGGACAGCTAAAAGAAGGAGAACTTCTACCGTCAATTCGTAATCTTGCTCATAATTTAAAGATTAGTGTCATAACAACAAAAAGGGCCTATGACGAATTAGAGAAAAAAGGTCTAGTCAATTCTGTTGCAGGCAAAGGGACTTTTGTTTCAATGAGTAATCAGAAATCCATCAGAGATATCAAATATCGTAAATTGGAAATTCAATTACAAGAAGTGATTTCAGAAAGCAAAGCTTTAGGATTATCACGAGAAGAATTAACCGATCTGTTTATGAATTTGTATGGAGAGGGGGATAAATAAATGCATGTCATTGAGTTTCGTCAATTTTTCAAGCATTTTGGAGATTTTCATGTAGAGAACTTAAATATTCAAATTCATAAAGGGTATATTACGATCCATATTTAACTGGTTTGACCCAAATCATATAGAGATTATTCGGTTTATTGATATGTTGTAGATTTAAAATGAAGATTGATAATTTATAAAAAAGATTGATAATTTGCAATGATTGTTGAAGGAATATAATAATAAAAATTACAAAATTACAAAATAACAGTACGATAGAAAGGATAATACAAGTCTTCTATAATATATCGCAAGAATGTAGTTAAGGCTATCCCTACTACTTTATGAGTAGTACCTATTAAAGATAGGTCAACCAATCATGTTACTAGCTGACCTCATAATTCGAATGGTGCTTTCTCTAAAGAGCAGTGCTATTATTTAATTTACGATACTTAAGCTTCTGGCACTCCATTAGATTTTACTTCATTCGAATGATCCGTTTTGAATTTGCCATTATAATTATTATTGCTTGTGGTATAAATAACCAAAAACCAGATATAGGGGAGATTATCAATCCAATGAGCGTAATAATAAAAAGGTGCCATCCAATAAACCTAGGTATAGGTTTGTTTTTCTCTTTTATATAAAAATGAAAGAATTGACCTATCATAATCCAATATATCCCACAAAATAAAAACCAAACAGTTGCATTACGATCATACTGTGTCTCTACAGAATTATATAATCCTTCTTGTATCATTTCCCCTATTATTCCCCATCCAATAGTTAGTCCTACAATGGTGTGAATGATTCCTGTAGCAATTAGGAATACCCCACTTAGTTTCCAAAGTTCCATTTTTATCCCCCCGTTATTATTAATTTATTTACATTTTAGATGAAGAGGAGATTTTCGTATTGTAAAAATGCGACATAAAGTCACTAGACAGGATAGCGAGAGGATTAATACCAGAAAATTGTTTGAAAACCTTAATAAAATGAGCCTGATCATAATAACCACTTTCTTGGACAATATCAATATATTTAATTTCTTTATTTAAACATATTTTTTTTGATGCATTAACAAATGTCGATATTTTTTGAAAAAATTTCGGATTAACGCCAATTGATTCATTAAAAATTCTTTGTAATTGTCTCTGACTGATATTAACTTCATTGCATATGGTTTGTATCGATCTCACTCTACTTGAGTTCATTAGTTTATGTACTGCGTAAGCTTGTATTTTATGATTAGCTGTATGGTAATAATATCGCTCCAAAAGTAATAATAAATAGTGTTCTAAAATATCAATTCTCTGTTTTATTGTTTCAGCTTCAATAATTTTATCCTGTAATTCATTTCCTAAATCTCCCCAAACATCTGTTATACTGCAGATGTTGTCAGTAAAATTAGAAATAACCTCGTTACAGAAATAATGAAATGTACCAGGTAGGAATCGAACAGATATTATACCAATTTTTCCTGTGGCGTATAAATCCAAATGTGTTTTTTGAATACCAGCAATGTGTGCTGTTGGAAGTTTGGATGAAACTCTTTTATGATCAATGCAAATAAGAGGGGAATAATAGTAAAAAATCATTTCCATATTCAAATTAGGTAATACTCTAGGTAACTTGGTTAGATGATGCTCGTCATTAGATTCCCATATCCAATAGCAATCAATAAACTTTCTTAAACGTTCTGAAGGAGGTACGTGTAAAGTTGCAATTTCCTTCACTCCTTAACTTTGGATTATTTACAAACCTTATATATTTCCCATGTTATTATAGTAGGAATAATTAACATAGATAATATGATAATTTTAGAATGAATATGAAGAGCGTTTAAATTCCTATTAAAAAAATGTAAAAATACAGGTTGATTGTTTTTTTCAACAATAGGGTGCAATAGGTGAGTAGATAATTACGGGTAAAAGGTGATAAATGAGAAATATATTGGGTTCCAACATTTAATGAACAATACTAAATGGAATAAAATTAGAAATTGCTTGAACATAACGGAACAATACATTGGCGAACAAAAGATAATGAGACAGGTTATATTTCCCGATGGGATGGTGATTAGTTTTATCATTTTAAAATCAATGGAACTGATGATGACAATAAGTACATTAAATGTTAGAAATTAAAGTTTCAAATCGAGAATTAAAAAGGGATGTTTTAAATGGGGTCCCACCAACAAAATGCGGAAACATAGGCTAAGCAAATTTCGAAATGAAAAAGCTATATTTTCGGACGCTAAGGAAGTTCCAAAAAGAGTTAGGATGACACTTTGATTTTGGAAGGTCTTTTGGTTCTGATATTTAATATCAATTTTCTTCAAAGCAAAGAAGCATCTAAGCGGACGTAATTGGAACATCCCTATTGCACCAACGTTTTAGGCTTGACGTACAATATTTCCTTTTTGCTACCTGTACCCCAAGATTGATTTGTTTAAAAAGAAAAAGAGCACAGTTTTCTAAGGTTCGTATTTCTTTTAATAACTATTATAACTATTATATATATAAATCAAAATAGACAGACAGGAGATTTGATGGAAGAAATGGAGGCGGAGTAAAAAATGATTAGATTTATATTTAGATGGATTGGTGTGCTTATGACTTCAAGTACAGTTCTTTTAGTTGGATACGATATTGTTAACGACTTATTGGCTCTCATAATTTTCACAATAGGTGGCATTCTCATGTTTTTATATAGAAATAAAAAAAAGAAAAGCATTTTGGAATAAGATTTTTCCCAAATGTTTTGCTTTTGTCTTCAAACTGTATCTTTTTTTATTACTTTAGATTTTAAAAATAGTTTACCTTTAAACTCCTAATTCCGCCCTAGTCCTTCCCTAAAAGGATTATGAAGTATGAAGAAAAGATCGAGAATATGATACTGTTGATTTGAAATAACATTACATCGTTTTTTCCTTTTGAATAGTTATCTAAAGGGATTTTTTAATAAAAGGAAAATGAGTTTAGAACTAAAAGATAGATAAAAGAACTATTAATTGACAATGGGGTTTATTCCAGAATCGGGCGCATTTCTGAAAAAGAGATGTGTCTTTTTCCATTTTAGGATTGTACAAATAAGTAAGATTTGAAATAATTTGTATAAAGTAAACCTGTAAAGATTAAAAAACTGATATTAAAAGGTAGGGTCTTATAAATGGAACTTAATTTTATTCAAATAAAAGAAAAATCTGAAGAGATTATTAAAGAATATGGAGTAACTTCTAACCCAAACTTACCGACTATAGAATATCAAGGTTTACGCAGAAGTGAAGACATTATTAGTAGAGTAACAGTAATGGCTGGAATGGTTTATATTGCATTTCAAGCACCACCAGCTGTGATTAGAGAATGGATTCATGAACAACGCTTAAATCAATATATGACAGAGTTTGAGAAAAACATTTTAGAAAAAGATCGATTGGAAGTAACACCAAGTGAGTTATTGAAGTTGAAATGGTATCTAGAAAGCTTGTGGGCATTAGTTTGGGTATTAGATATAAATACCAATTTTCAGCCTCATGAACCAGTAGGAAATGACCTTCTTAACATGGTTCCTGATGTTAAGAAGAAACAAGATTTTACTATACTTCAAACCAATAATCTAACGAGAAACATTAAGGAAATTTATGAGCAAACTGATTTATATTATAGACTGCATTGGTATTGTGTAGATTCAAAATTAAAAGGGATTAAACACTTCAGGTTTGATGAAGGAACAATTAAAGAACGAAGACAAGCACTTGAGTGGGTTATTTCTCCTAAAGTAGAATGGGAAGATATAGATCTGAGTACATAACATCGTATGGTTTATCTAGATTGAAAAACTTGGGGACTATTAGAGGATTGGGAGCTGCCGATTTTTAATAAATAAGGGGAATTAACCAAAGAGCTTAATACAAATTATCTTGAGTTCAAATCTTCAGCATAAGGGCGCGCTTATTGAACAGTGCGTCTCTTCTTATATAGGTCAGATAAGTGAATAGCCTCTTGTAGAAAATACGAACCCAAAATTAAAGAAAGAGTCTGCAACCTTGAAAAATAACATTCAAAATATAGGAGTTGAAGAAGTATGAAGCCAAATAATAAAAAAGATATCCAAAAACAGTTTTATAAAATTTATAAAGGACATATTTCGGTCTCAGAATTTGAAGAGTGGCTTTATGATGCACAAGAAATCGGAAGTATATATGGTGACGACTTTTACTTCATCTTACTTGATTTAAATTATAAAAATAAGCATATTAAAAATGATATAGAGAGGCATTTAGAGAGGGAAATTCCATTTTAGGAATTTGAACAGAAAAGGATTATTTTACTATTAGAAGACATAATGAATAAAAATGGTGATGTAGTAGAAATATTAGAGCAATTATATGATGATTATTGCAGTGGATATTCATTTCTTCGATTATTAGGGCTTACTTATATTACAGGGATTGATTCTCTTCCTAAAATCCAACAAAGAGATAATTGGGATGAGAGTGAATTTAATAGAAAAAGAGAAATACTAAATAAAGTTGAGCTAATTATTATAAATGAAGCAAAGCGAATATTGTCTTACTTTCAAGAAGGACTCATAAAGATAGTAGATGAAAATACTTATAGAGATTATCGAAGTGAAAAAGATAAAGTTGAACTGACAATTAATTGTGAGGAATTGGATATTCAAAGGAAATCATCTGTGATTATAGATGTATCAAATATAAAAACATCAAAAGAATTACATCTTACACTTAAAGAAAGTCTTGAATTTCCGAACTTCTACGGTGAAAATTGGGATGCTTTTTGGGATTCGATAACCGGATTAGTAGAATTGCCAGAGAAAATTGAATTCGTTGGGTGGAGAATTTTAGAAATAAACTTACCTAAGGATGTAGCAATACTTAAAGAGTTACTAATTAATTACAATAATAAAAGCTATGGGTTAAAAACTGTGTTCATATTTAATTAATCTTGAATTCAAGTCTTCGGCGATTGGGCGCTTTTCTTGAATAGAAAAGCCCCTTTCTCATGAAATGACCATATAATTGGATAGATAAATTTTAAGAGGTAATTCAATGAAAAAAAAGAAGAGATTTGAAAAATGGGAAAAAAGAAGAGTAAAAGGGAAAAAAAACTTTGTAATATATAGTGGTGTCTTAGGGTGGGGAGTAACAATAGGAGTTTTAAATTTTATTGTTGGAGAAATGCTTGATTACAGGTTTTTGGGCGAGTGGATGTTTAGATTTATATTTAAATTAGTCTGTTTTATGCTTGGTGGAATTTTAGTTGGAAGTACTGTATGGAGAATAAACGAACGTGACTATAATAAGCATCAATATAAAAAAACACATTCAAAAAAATCGGTTTCAATTACTTAATTTTATCTCAAATCCGAGTCTTCTACAATCGGGCCTTTTATGAAATAAGGATCACAAAAATGATCAAACTTTTTTATAAAACCAAACTTAGATCTACTAGAAAAGAAGCTATTTTGATCAATCTTTTTTCAAAATGGCTTCTTTTTATTAGCTATAATATTAAAGTTTGTGGGATGTTTTTGATTAAACTTTATTCCAAACCAACATATGTCGGTATTCAATTTCAAATCCATCGTTTATGTCGCCATTCCAATCATTAAGCCTTCTGAAGCTGTGGGGAAATTCGATTGGAGGGATTTGTATCGTTGAAAACCTCTTTAAATACAGGTTCGCTTGCGGAATAGGAAGCTAGCGATTTAGTAAAGAACTCCTCTAAACGATATTGGTCTACGTTCCTCAGCTCGCTAAATGTAGGGTGATGTCCATCAATGACATTATAAACAACTTGATCTCTTTCATTTGTAAATATAATAGAACATTGTTCTTTTCGTTCAAATTTCAACAGAGTTAATTCATTTATTTAGGAGAATATATAAAAAATGGAATTAAAATAAAAATAATAGGCTACACGTGTAACCCCATTTGATATAATAGAGTAGAATGGAGGGGGTGACAAGTGGCGACAATCGGAAATTTGATAGGAAGCATGGTCGGAGTATTAACCATCATAGAAAAATACTTAATCATCAAAGAGAAATTCAAAAAAACCCAAAACCAAGTCGCGGAGTAAGCGTAAGGAATTGAGCGAGAAAGGGAGAAGCTCATATCTTCACTCTCATATAAAAATTATCTCATAAACGCCACTTGTCTAAACAATGAAACGTAATTTGGAAAACGTTGGTGATGTAACCTTATTGATTTTATTGGGATACTTCTTGTTTGCTGAAAAATATGTCCCTGATGGTGTTTTAAAAATTATTCTCGATGTCGTCTTAATTGTACTGTTAGTTGTGATTGCGATTGAAAAATTCTTATACCTCTACCTTTACTTTCGAGAAAGGAAACAGACGTAATGTACATCTTTGAATCAAGGGAAAAGCTGGCAGATTATTTTCGGAATGAAGTAGTCAATACTACAGAAGCATCAGAAATCTTGAACTGTACCAGGCAGAACCTTTATAAATTAGTTAAAAAAGAAGTATTGAATCCAATTAAAGAAACGCCTAAGGATCGCTTTTTCTGGAAAGCTGATATTTATGCAAGAAAAGAACAAGTAGAGAATAAGAAGAAATCGTAAGGCATCCTTTCAAGGGTGCCTTTTCTATAAGAAGGATCACAACTCTGGGGGATTTGAATATGGTTCAGTGAGTAAGACTAGAGAGAAATTTTTACTGTAGATAAACCAGTTAATAAGACAAGAATATATAAGAAGCGATACTAGAATGTTTAACAAACTTAACTTTGTTGCTAATTTTTTTAAAATATATAGGCCAATTCCAAAGCTTTAGGACATATGTCCTTCCCACCAACCTTCAATCTGTTATTTAATGAGTGAAAGACTGAAGGAAAATGAGGGGAAGTAAAATGAAAGGAATTATAATAGCTATTTTAGGTGGAGCATTTATTACTTTACAGGGAGTAGCAAACGCTCGAATAAGTGAGGATATTGGTACTTGGCAAACGGCAACGGTTACTCATTTAACAGGGTTTATCATGACACTGTTCATTCTCGTGTTCATGAAAGACCAAACATGGAAAAGGGTTAAGCATGTAAAACCATTATATTTAACTGGTGGGACACTCGGAGCAATCATTATTTTTAGTAATGTTACCGCAATTCAGCGAATTGGCGTAACCTTATCAATTGCAGCCTTATTAATTGCACAGCTGAGTTTAACGTTCATTATTGAAATGAATGGGTGGTTTGGTATTAAGAAGAAAAGGATGGGTCAATCACAGTACATTGGGATTATGATGATGATTGTTGGTGTCGTCATTCTTATCTTATAACAAGATTATGAGAAAACTGGAGGTGAAACAATGAAAGAGATAAACAATCAGGAAATGTTGAATCATTATTTACATGCACATCAAATCGAATCGGTGTTTAATGACCGACTAAAACCGTACTTGTCTTTGTACAAAATGAATGAAGGCGAACTAATTTGTTCTCAAGGAGAACCTTCTGATTACTTGTTCGTACTAGTGAAAGGGAAGGTGAAAATCTATACGACATCGGTCGAAGGAAAAACGCTAATCCTTTCGTTTAAAACACCATTAGATTTAATTGGTGATATTGAATACATTCGTGAAACAGAGAGAATGAATACGGTGGAAGCCGTCTCCCCTGTTTATTTGATTGGCATTCATTATCGCTGGCTGAGGATACACGGTAAAGACGATATTTCGTTGCATAAATTTTTACTAGAAATTATAACGCAGAAGTTTTATATCAAATCAAATACGCTCAGTTTTAACCTAATGTACCCCGTAGAGGTGCGGCTGGCTAGCTACATTTTATCTGTTTCTTTTGATGAATCCAACCTACAGTTCGAGGGGAAAATCAGCACATCCAGTTTAGCTGATGCAGCCGATTTACTTGGAACGAGTTATAGGCATTTGAATCGAGTCATCCAACAATTTTGCTTAGAGGGTCTCATTGAGCGCTCGAAAGGATTTATTACAGTAAAAGACAAGGAACGATTAAGTGAACGGGCGAATGAAAATATTTATAAGTAAGTTTTTTACATGAACATGTAGTATCAATGGAGGGATATAGGATGATGATAGGAATATTATTTGCTATAGTTGCGGGTTCATTTGTGAGCTTGCAAAATATCTTTAATAGTAAAGTGAACGAAAAAGTAGGGTCTTGGTCAACGACGACATTTGTTTTAGGGTTAGGATTTTTAGCTTCCTTGACGATGGGCGTTTTGTTTGAGGGGAAACGTTTTTTTCTATTACAAAATATGGAGCCTTGGTACTGGTTAAGTGGCTTGATTGGTGTAGGTGTGGTTAGTTGTTTAGTACAAGGAATAAGATTGCTTGGCCCCACGTATGCCATCTCAATCGTGTTAATTTCACAGCTAGTATTTGCGTTACTACTTGATTCAATGGGGTGGTTAGGATTAGAAAGAATTCCATTGACGCCATCACAATTGATCGGTGCTTTGTTCATTGTCTGCGGTATAATGGTGTTTAAGTTAGTAGGGAAAAAGGAGCACCAAGAAGCTGTAAATTTATCGTAACATTCTCTAAAACTGACTAAAAAAGGGGTATATAATCGAGAGTCATAGTGGACTAATGAATTAGAGGCTAGTATTCGAATGGACTTCGTATGGAAAGGAAGGAAATCGGTGAAGATCAGCTTCTATTCATTTCAAGACAAATAAGTTCTTTAACGAATAAAAGGATTTGCCGTGTACGAAGACAAAAAAACAGAAGAAATGATATGGACAGGCATGGAAATCGCAAGCAGACGGAGTTCGACCTTTATAACCGTTTCAATCTAGTTTGTTCGTTGAATTATTTTTACTAGCCTTGTAGCGAGTTTGGCATAACTACAGCTGCACTGAACATTTACGATTTTAATAGAAAATTTGAGACAAATGGAATTTTAATGAAAGATTTTTCAATAGAAACTAAATTAATTGATATAATAATGGAGTATATTTGCCTTGAAAAGACAGGATTGAACTTAGCATACTTACGAACGGGTGCTTAAGTATAAAGGAGTGGATAGGGATGAATGTTGAACTTGGAAGAATGATAGGTGAAGGTGGCTGTGCTATAACGTATGAATGGAAAGGTAGTGATAAGCTTTTAAAGCTTGCGAAGGATAATACCAATCAAGAAGCGATGAAACGTGAGTACGATAATAGTGTTTTTGCTTTTGAAACAGGACTTTCTGTGCCCCAACCGTTTGAGCTATTATCCGTTAATGATCGAGCTGGGATTGTTTTTGAACGTATTTACGGGACTCCGCTATTGGAGCGGTATATGTCCCAGTTAACGGACCAAACCTATAGCGAAACCGGCATAAATCCTGATGATATTCGGATCAATGCACGGATTTTAAGTGAAATACATCTTCCAATCGATACCGACTCTCCGTTAGTTCCATCACCACAAAAAGAGTATTTGACCCTTTTAATAAAAAGGGTTGATCTACTCACTTTTGCTGAGAAAGAATCCGTGATTTCTATAATAAATAGGCTTCCTTTAAAGCAGTTACTTTGTCATGGTGATCCGAACCCTGGAAATGTTTTAATCAGAAGTGATGGCAGTCCGGTTATGATTGATTGGATGGATGCTGCAATAGGAAACCCTGAAGTAGATATTGCCGAATTTATTTTAATGATAAGATATGCAGTCTTACCGGATCACTTGCCCAATCAAACACGTCAATTCTTTGATTCAAACAGGGAGACAATTATTCGTATCTTTATGGATGAATACACAAGGCTTACAGGGCTTACTTATTATGATGTGGAACCATGGCTGCTTCCTGTTGCAGCACGAAAGCTCTCAGCTGACGCCATACCAGATGAAGAAAAAAGCTTGTTAGTCCAAGAGATTAGAAGACGGTTGCCTATTCAGAAAAATAAATGAGGTTGAGAGGATTTAATTTAATGGGCTATATTATGGACTTAAGAAAAATAGTAGGAAGTCGTCCACTTTTGATGGTTGGTGCGTGCGTTCTATTAGTAAATCAAGAAAATAAACTGTTATTACAACTTCGAAAGGATAACCATTGTTGGGGCTTAGCTGGAGGATCTTTAGAAATAGGCGAAACCTTAGAAGAGGTGGCAAAAAGAGAACTACAAGAGGAAACAGGGTTGATTGCAAATAATTTAACGCTATTTAAGGTGTTTTCTGGACAAGAAGTATACTATAAATACCCTCACGGTGATGAAGTATATAATGTCGTGACTGCCTACATATGCAATGATTTTCACGGAGACATCGTAATAGATGATAGTGAAGTACTTGATGTCGCATTCTTCCATATCGATGACCTTCCTGAAAATATGAGTCCACCGGACATACCGATCATAAGAGAATATGAGCGAAAAACGAAAGGGAAACCCTGAATTCCCATTGGTAGATGTAAAAATTGTATAGTAACGTACCGGCCTTTTAGAACTAAAACAATAACAACGGAAATAAAGGCTAATGGCAACACAAGAAAATGAGGATTTACCATTACTTTTTAAAGACAATTTAGTAGAGTATTGTTTTCATTCACTGTCACTCTTTGTTCTATTTAATTAACATTCATATTTGGTACACAAGGGGAAAAGTTGAGTTCAAAAAGTGATAAAATCTGAAGATATAACTACAATCGGTTAAATAGTATGAATATTAAAATAAATATGTTAGTATTAGAGGGGTCGTAGTTAGGATCAAATGTGGGCGTTCACCCTATAGTACGATTCAACTTGAAAGAACGAATCAGTAAATGGGTATTAACTTGAAGGTAGAATTTGATGATTGAAATAGAGTAAATTGAAAAAAGTAATTGACTTCTTTTCATAAACCATATAATATATCTCTATAAACTTTAGCGCTTAAAAGCGTTTAAGTCTTAAAATGTATTATTGCTTTTGCGATGAAAAATTATATCTCCTAACAGTTAGCAACAAAGTAGTTGAAGAAATAGCAGTATTTAGAGACTGAATGGAAGCTGAAAATTCAGGCATTTCTTCAAACGAATTACACTGCTAAAAAAGCTGTAGCATGAAATGAAGTGGGTGAGCGAGTTGCTTGCCAAAAAGGGTGGTAACGCGGAGTCTCTTCGTCCCTTATTAGGATGAGGGGATTTTTTGTGTGTTTGGTTACTAGATTACTATAACAAAAGGGCTTTTTCTTACTCGATTTATGTACGTTTTGAAAGGGGAATTGTTATGGAAAAGAATGATGGGTTTATTTCACTTGATTTTGAGAGATTGAACCATAACAAAATGGAAGCTAACATGGAACAGTTTGTCGGCATCCTTGACCAAAGGCAGAATGAACAGCCATTTATTGAGCAACCTGTAATGGAAGGCGTAATAGAAAAGGTAATTCAGACAGCTGGAACGGCTCCTTCAGGTGCGAATCAGCAACCGTGGACATATGTTGTGATTCGTGATGACAAATTGAAAAAAGAGGTTCGTAGGTTAGCAGAAAAAAAGACGTTGCAAAATGCAGAGCAACTAGAAAAAGCCCCACTATTTGTCGCTTTATTTAAACAAAAATACGCTCAGAAAGAAAATAAGCGAATCAAACATTATTACCCAAATGAATCAACAGCGATTAGTGCAGGTTTTTTTCTCTCCGCTTTATTACATTCCGACCTAGATTATGTTGCCTATCCGCCATTGAAGGAGCTGAAGGAGCTTTGTCATCGTCCAAAAAACGAGGAATCTTTTCTACTTTTTGCTGTTGGTTATAAAAAAGAGGTGGAGGGCTCATACGAACAAGCTAGTCATTATTATGAAAATTTGCGTAAAAGAAGAAATGTTCGCGATTTTTCTGCGGAGACCTTTGATGAACATCTACTTATAACAGCACTTGAAGCCATCATGACTACTCCCTTCCTTAATGGGGGAAACTATCATTTTGAAGTAGTCAGTGACTCGGTTACGAAGCAAAAGATTCGTCAAAAAGCGGAGGAAGAAGAAAAAAAGTTCTACGAACAAAGAATTACGGACGAGTGGAAAGAAGTGTTACGACCGTTAGGGACAGATTGGCGAAAGCCCCATTTAACGGATGCTCCTCATTTAATTGTTGCCTTTAAAGGAGAGGAAAGTCCTCAATCCATTGACGCTCTTACAAATACGGGAGTGGCAACAGGGGTCTTATTATCCGCTTTGCATCAAGCAGGTCTAGCGATTCTTACACATACACCAAGTCCGATGACGTTTTTACGTGATCTGTTAGGAAGGCCTAAACATGAAATGCCTATTGTTGTGTTGCCAGTAGGATTTCCAATCGACAATTGTAAAGTACCAAAAATAACAAAGAAACCATTGCAAGAGATTTTAGTCAAGCATATGTAGAAAGACAGGTGTACAATCATGAATAAACTTAAAAGAGATTTGAATCCAATCCATGGATATGCGTTAATGATCGGTGGAATGATTGGAGCGGGGATTTTCGTCGTAACAGGAGAAGCAGCAGGAGAAGCAGGACCTTCCGTCCCATTCGGGTATGTGGTGTTGTTTCCTATCCTTCTTGCCTCTGCATTATCCTATTTAATATTCTTAAGCACCCCGTTAGGAAAAAGTCCTGGTGGAGCTTATATTCATATTAGTCGGACATTTAATAATTATTTTGTAGGCTTTTTGTTTATGTGGTTCCAATTTATTGCATTACTTGGAGTAATGGCTATTATGGCTATTTCCTTCGGTGAGTATTTAGCTGCTTTGCTAGGGTGGACAAACGTATCATTGATGGCAACAGTGCTATTGTTAACATTCTATGTTTTAAATATTGTTGGGGTTAAATGGTTTGGAATGGTTCAACTGGCGATGTCAGGAATCCTATTTATCGCGATTTTAGTTCTTGTTATCCCAGGACTATTTCATGTTAATTTAGATAATTATTCACCAATGCTTCCAAATGGCATGGAAGGGTTTATTAGTATTTTACCATCCCTATTCTTTGCTTACTTTGGATTCGAACAAATTGCTCAAGCAGGAGGGGAAATGAAAAACCCTCAGAAAGCTATGCCGAGGACGATGTTTATCGGTTCCATTCTTACGGTTGTCATATACTTTTTAATATCTTTTGTCGCTTTCGGCGTTTTACCATATGAGCAACTAGCAGGGTCTAGCAGTGCAATGATTGATGTAGCGGGAGTATACTTACCTGCTTGGGGTAAATGGATTGTTGTTATCGGTATTATTATGGCATTTGCTACAACATTAAACTCGCTCGTAATGGTCGTATCACGTATTTTATTTAGCTTTGCAGATGATCATGTCATCCCAGCAGGCTTTGCAAAAGTCAACAAACGTTTTGGTACTCCTCATGTAGCGATTACGGTCAATACAGCTATTGTTTTACTTTTAATATGGACGCAAACGTTAGGGTATTTGCTTGATGTTTCACTTCAAGGGATGTTTCTGATGTATATCGGACATGCTGTTGCCATGATAGCATTGCCATTTGTTCGTCCACAATTATTTAAAACGGCTTTCATCAAGCCTTCTAAAACGGTTATTGTAATCAGCGGAATTTTTGCCCTATCTGTATTAATATTCTTTAGTTACTCGCTCATTCAAACAGTATTTGGTCTCCTTGCAATCTGGACGGCTCTTGGAATTATTGTGTTTTTACTCGGACGTTTACAAGGAAAAAGTAAACAATTCGACTATGGCTCACATATTGAAAAAGAATGGAATCCTAAAGAAGAGTAAGGGAAAAAGGTTTGCTATAATATTATAGTTGCAATTGATTTACTTTAGCTGTATAGTAAACATACAAGCTGCGATGTACGTAATCCTAATTAAGTTTTAACCTTTAAGCTGTAAACGGGAGTTTTACATTGAAACGGAAATGCCATGCCACCTACGAGGAGGACGGCAGGAACGAATCTGCGAACACCCACTTTAAGGAGTGGTGGTTTAAAACTTTCTTAACTTATATTACGGCAGCTGCGGCTCTTACTTATTAACTACTAACCAGTTTCTTTATAAGAAGCTGGTTTTTTGTAGTGTTAAGAAGAAAATATGGTTATGTTAAGAGAGAGAGAATATGGGAGGGTGTATGATCATGTTAAAGGAAAATATACAAAACCACATACAAGCAGGACGTCCGCTGTTAGCACTAGAAAAAGAGTTAGCAGATAAGTATTTATTGAATACTAACACGGTAGAAGATTCAGATGAATCTCGATTTCGGGATGCTTATGTTGAATTAGTTCATAAAGAAACCGAAGCAACAGTCCGTAACGTTACAGCCGAAGAGATTCTTACACAACCGATTACATATTTAAAGATGAATAAAGAACATTTTATCTATATTGATTCAAGCTGGTTTGACATCATTGGAATAGATGGAATGTCTTTAGAAGTAGATGACCTATTTGGAACATACGAAGTATTGTTCGGCTTAAAACGGAAGAAAAAAGAGAAACAGGGGATTGTTGACTATTTTAATGAGCACCTTGGTGAACAGCCAAAGCATTCCATCCTATTTAGTGGGCAGGAAGGGATATGGGAAATTAATTTTGCTGCGAATGGATTAGTAGCCTTTCAAGAAACGATGACATTGGATGATCTATTACAAAATGTATATCAGTTTCTATTTCAACTGAATATTGAATTAGATGAGGGGAAAACGATGGTTGAGTAGAAAGTAAGAAGGTGATCAGAGACGGATCGCCTTTTTTTGTTGTGTCTAATAGTTGGAAAGAAGAAATTTCTAATCGTGATTTCTTTTGCTACCTTAACTCAACATTTTACACAGCTTGTACGAAAGTTATTGTGGTACTGGCATATAAATAATAGTGGCTTTAGTGAATGAAGCGAATTCATTATAAAATAAGGAGGAAAAGATGTTCCAATCCATAAACAATTTTTTAAAGACGTGGGAGTATGAGGCTGGAGCCACTCATAGGCTATTAACAAATTTAACAGAAGAATCACTTCAGCAAGAATCAACCAATGAGCATTGGAGCGTAGGGGAAATTGCTTGGCATCTCGTTTCATCAATTAAAATTATTACTTCTAATACTGATTTACAATTTGAAGGACCTGGTAAGGGTTCGCCACTCCCTGAATCAGTTGAGAAAATAGCAAACAGCTATCTTCAAGTGAGTGTTGCCTTTGTACACGCGCTCCAAACGCAATGGAGTGATGATCAATTGGAAAAACGAATTGATTTTTTTGGACAAAAAATGAAAAAGGGTACACTGCTTCTATTTTTACTTCAACATCAAACACACCATCGTGGTCAGCTAACCATTCTAATGCGTCAAGCGGGATTACGGGTCCATGGAATTTATGGGCCGTCTTTGGAGGAATGGGCTCAATTTGGAATGGAACCCCCAAAAGTGTGAAAAGATGGAGTGTTCACAAGAGGATGTTATAACGGTTTTTTTAACAAGATGTCTCCCTAAAATGTGGTAAAAAATTATTGCCAGCTAATATTCGTTACTTTATCTAACTCGTAACAATTGATGGATTTAAGTCATTGTTTACGTTTATCTAATGATTTTTTGCTCAGTCGGAATGTTCCACAATAAAATGGACTGTGAGCAAAATACAAGTGAAAAAGACCTACTATATGTTATCCTTAAATCACTAATCATAATAATGAGGTGTAATAATGAAAATAGAAGTATATTCAGATTTTGTTTGTCCATTTTGTTATATTGGAAAAAGACGTTTAGAAGAAGCCATTGAGCGTTCTTCCCTTCAAGACGAAGCAGAAGTAACGTTTAAAAGCTTTGAACTTGATCCTAATTCCCCAGTAAATACGGATTTAACGATCCATGAAATATTAGCTAAAAAGTATGGGACATCTATTGAACAAGCAGAGAGAATGAGTGAAGGAGTAGGTCAACAAGCGGCAGCAACTGGTTTAAACTTTCGCTTTGACAACATGATTCCGACAAATACCTTTGATGCTCATCGCTTAGCAAAATATTCTTCTACTAAAGGAAAAGAAGCAGCACTAACAGAAGAATTACTCAAAGCTCACTTTACTGACTCAAAGCATATTGGGGACCATGAAACTTTACTTGACCTTGCTGAGAAAGTGGGCCTTGATCGAGGAGAATCAAAAGCGGTATTAGAAGGAAATGACTATCATGAAAGCGTTCGTGGAGATGAGTCAGAAGCGCACACGATTGGTGTTCAAGGTGTTCCATTTTTCGTCATCAATGATAAGTATGCGATATCAGGAGCTCAACCAACAGAAGTATTTGTAGGAGCGTTAGAAAAAGTAAAAGAAGAGGAAAAGCAAGCAAGCAAATTACAGCCACTTACATCAACCGAGGAAAAGGGTATGGTTTGTGATGACAATGGGTGTGAAATTCCATCTGAAAATAAATAAGCTTGAAGTAAGAAGATAATTTTTTTAACAAAATGAAAAGGCCATTTCGCTTAGCGAATGGGTCTTTTTTTTTCGAAAAATGTCTGTTTACTTGCGAAAGTAAAAAAATCCTTAGCTAGGAAAGAGGACCGCGCTGTACTAATAATAGTTGATAACGCATGAAAAAGGCTGTCGAATTAGTCGACAGCCTGCATCTTTCTGGTTTCCTTTTCCCTCATTCAAGTGTTACAAAGAAGAAACTTCTTTCTGCCTTCATTCATTACTTCTTCGTTAAGGGAAGCGTTTATAGTAATCTATACGTTAGTTTGCATAATATTTTTGCGTGAAATACGGTTGTGATTCATCGTTAAACGCGACACCAATACCAAGAAAAGTATAATCTTCTTGAAGAATGTTTTCGCGATGACCTAATGAATTCATTAAGCCTTCGTGGGCAAATAGACTACTTACATGGCCGTATGCTAAATTTTCTCCGGCAACTAAAAATTGTATCCGATCTTCTTCCATCCGGTCAAAAGGAGATTGGCCTTGTAAATTGGTATGATCAAAGTAGTTTTCTACTGCCATATCTAAGCTATGCTTCCGGGCTGTTTCCTTTACGGTGTGATCCCAAACGAGCGGTTGAAGATCATGTTGTACCCTTGCAGCATTTGTAACGTCAAAAAGTTGATATTCAAAGCCAATTTTCAAATCATCCGTCTCAGGAGAATATAACTTCGTTTTACTCATTTCGAGTTCCTCGCTAATAAGCTGAATAGCAGTAATCGAATCATTTTCATGAAGATCATAAAAAATGGTCACATACGTATTATCTACAAGGAAAACTTCATATTCACCTTCACCTGATAGCTCAAAAATGGTGAAGCCTTTTCGGATTTCAGTTAAAGGTTCCCCTAATATTTGATAAATAGATTCTTTCGAGTTTTCAAATGAAAGGTCGAGTGAAGATGAAAGTAAAGGTTGGTTTGTATATAATCCATTTACCGTATCATTCTCATCGAATGATACCATAAGGAAATTTTGATAATTTTCATGATACGTATTCCACATGACACCATATTCATTTATCGTTGAGCGTTTAGGGGGTCCTACTTCTTGTTGGACAGTTGTTTTTGAGTCACCAATCCCGATATTATGAATTGAAAATGAGTGGTCTGTTGGAATAGACAAGGTTGGGGCATCCTGCTCAGAAGCCTTTTGTGATTCGTCGGAATGACGTTCACGGCCTTCTCCTTGTTGATTTATATTTTCCAATAAGGCGGTGAATTCTTGTTCAATGCTTTGAAAAAAAGATGATAGTTGTTCATTATCACGAATCGAGTTAACCATGTCTTGAACGGGAGCTGAGCTTTTCCACTTTTGTACTGGTTCTTCCCAATAAGGCTTAGTAAAGTGGGCAGTGGTTATGAACAGAATAAAAAGAAATATTTTCTTCAATAGCAAACCTCTCCTTCTTCCTCCATTGTAACCGATTTGAAGCAATTGAATAAGTAATTCAACGTAAATTCCTTCTTTAAATGGGATTCAAATAATTTTATAATTTTCTGAATATAATTTGACGTTATGTTTTTATTACGTTATCTTATTGGTAATAAGGACAATATTCAATATATTTACATTTATTATACGTGAGGAGTGGGAAGATGATTTTACACGAAGTGGAAACGGCTTCACGTGAAGTTGTAGAGAAGCTACAATTGTCACGATTAAAGGAAACAGTGAAGTTGGTGTATAAGAACGTACCATTCTATAAAGAAAAATTAAGGCTAAAAGGCATAAATCCAGAAAATATTGTTGATTTAGAGCAAATAAAAGGGCTACCATTTACGACGAAGAAAGACTTAAGAGAGCAATACCCTTTCGGTTTATTTGCCGTTGATCAACAACAAATTGTCCGTGTTCACGCTTCCTCAGGAACAAGTGGTAAACCAACAGTGGTTGGCTATACTTCAAATGATATTCAAATGTGGAGTGAAGTGGTGGCAAGAGCGATTGTGATTGGAGGTGGCCAACCAGGAGACTGCTTACATAATGCGTATGGATATGGATTATTCACAGGTGGGTTAGGTTTACACTACGGAAGTGAGCAGCTCGGGATGATGACAGTTCCTGTATCTGGTGGGAATTCAGACCGCCAAATCCTACTCATTCAAGACTTTAAACCTACGATCATTTGCGGAACCCCATCGTATATGCTAAATCTTGCTGAAAAGATGGAGAAGGCAGGAATTGACCCAAAGGCAACGTCATTGAGCTACGGAATTTTTGGAGCTGAGCCATGGTCAGAAAAAATGAGAGAAAGACTAGAAAAGAAATTCAACATTAAAGCATGTGACATATATGGATTGAGTGAAGTGATTGGCCCAGGTGTAGCGATGGAGTGCCACGAAGCGCAGGATGGGCTCCACATAGCTGAAGATCATTTCTTTGTAGAGGTTATTGATCCTTATACACTGGAAAACCTACCTGATGGAGAGGAAGGAGAATTGGTGTTTACAAGTTTAACGAAAGAGGCAATGCCAATCATTCGTTACCGGACGGGAGATATCGCATCGGTTCGTCGGGAGAAATGCGTTTGTGGACGAACCTCGATAAAGATGTCACGCGTAAAGGGAAGAGTAGATGATATGTTAATCATCCGTGGAGTAAATGTTTATCCTTCTGAGATAGAACATCATTTGTTAACAGTCTCCCAATTATCGCCTCATTATCAACTACATTTGAAGCAAAATCATCATATGGATGTAGTCGAATTACAAGTGGAAATGAGTGAGGATTTTTTTCATAGTGTTCGTGGTGATTTGCAACATAAAAGGGTCCATTTTCTAGCAAAGGAAGTCGAACACTTACTGAAAAATGCTTGTTTAGTATCAATTCATGTGACCGTACAAAAACCAAATTCATTACCACGTTCGGAAGGAAAAGCGATTCGAATTGTCGATCACAGAAATAAAGTGGTCAATTAGGTGACGAAAATGGCAAAGAGGAATTTAGGAACGAATAACCTTTAATGGGTTATTCGTTATTTTATTTGTTAGAAAAAATAGTTCACCAAAGGAACTGGTACGGTTAGAGAAATCTATTTATCTTACAAGGTATAATTAGGAAAATGACATTAATACATGATAAAAATTCATCAGAGGTATGGAATCTTAATAGATGGAGAATAGAGTAAGAGGAAATGGAATCGGGAAACTTACGATTATGGTTGTGGGGACAGTTCATTTCGCTACACACCTATTCGTGACGATATAACAGAATGACAAAATGATATTTGACAAAAAGAGATAAATCAAGTGATTGAAAAAGTAAAACGCTTCAAGCCTACTAAGCTAGTATTAGTAGTGGTAAAGGAAGATGAAGGAAAATAAAATCAAGAGTATCAAAATCTACAAGACAAATTTCCTAAGAAATGGATGAAGGCAATCAGCTAGGCTCATCATTCCCCCTGTATTCTTGGACGAGAGCATGGAGCCTATGTGAATTTGGTGAATCTACTGTTCGCATTTAATGTATTGCCAGTAGATAATAAATTTTCCTCAAAGAGCGTCCTATCAAAGTGATATCGATCAAGTAGTATTGTTTAGGAACTTCGCCCTTTCATTGCTAGTGGTGCGTTCTTCATTACTGGATAGGTCAAGGCTAACAGGATCCATCCGCTGGAACCTAAAAGGGTAAATAATAGAAGGATATTAACTTGAGAAAACCATTCTAAAAAAGAAGCTAAATTTAATTTCGACATCAACAGGGTTAAGGGTAGATTAATGGAGAAAAAGATAATAAAAAAATTACGTGCTCCTAATCTACGCCAACAAGCTGTTAAAAAGGAGCTAAAGCCAAGTAACAGAAAACCAAGCATTAAGTCAATCCAAAAATAGTTTAGAAAATGGTACTCTTGTGAATAGAAATATCCGGGATGATAAAAAGATAATTCGTGAATACCAGATTGATATAAGAAGTTCATTATGAGGTAAACAATATTTAGAACGAAGATACCGACAATGACCATCCATGTGGTAATCACATAATAGGACTTTAAAAATTGTGCACGTGTACTCCCTAGGGCAATGGCAATATGAAAAGGAAAAAATAAACCAACAGCGGCTATTGTACAAATCCCCCCATACATAGGACCGAATAAGGAAGTGGGGATACGAAGGTCAAATACAACACCAATCACTACATAGACAGCAGCAAGGAGAACGGTGATAAACGAAAATAGTCGCAAAAACCAACTTAGGTCTTCATAAATTAATCGATAGGTTCCTCTGATAGCGTTCATTTCATAACCACTTCCTTTGTGGTCATATTCACTAAATAGTCTTGTAATGACGATTTATTAATCGAAATATTTAGTGATTCACTCATTTCCTTCCACTCGTCTGAATACATAGCATCGATCATGACCGTAGTCGTTAAGTCTTCTTTAAGAGAGTCAATAATGTTCGCATGCTCCGTTGCCTTTTCAATGCTGTCGTGGGCACCAGTTAAGGTTATGCCTCTTTTCTCAATATCTTTCATTTTTTCATGAAACAATACCTTTCCAGCATGTACGACGACGAGTGATTCACACAATGGCTGAATTTCCTCAACATGATGTGTGGAAATAAAAAGGAGTCGTGGATGATGCTTATAGCTTTCCGTTAAGGCACGATAAAATTGCTTCCGATGAACAGCATCCAATCCGTTCGTTGGTTCATCAAGAATGGACACAGCTGCATTACTTGACAGGCCAAGTATTAGTTGAGCAGCGGTTTTCATTCCTTTTGAAAATTTTGTAAGGTTCTTATTTAACGGTAAATTGAAGATACGACTGAACTGTTCTGCTTGCTCCCCGTCCCAATTTGGATAAAAGTATTGACCATATTTAAAAACATCTTTCATCGTCCACGTTCTACCAAATGGATGATTTTCTTGTATATAACAAAGATGCTCCTGTGCAGCTAAGTTTTCATAAGGGTCCATACCCATAATTGAAATAGTCCCTTTATGCGGTCGTTCATATCCTGCAAGTAAGTTCATAAGTGTCGTTTTCCCTGCACCATTACGTCCCCACAGTCCGCAAATTCCTGGATCGCTCTTCTTTAATGTAAACTGATTCAATACTGGTGTCTGTTGATAGAAAAAATCTACTTCTTCGACATCAATCATTATGATCCCTCCACTATCTATTTCTTACTACCTCTAAAAACGAATACATTTTAATACGGTTATTATGTTATTTTCGTTAAACCTATCAGAAACCACAAAAGGAAACGTATGTGAAACGTTGAGAACGGAACAACTCAAAGAATTAGATTAATTCCACCCTATAACCATAATATTCTATAATATTTGCATTTTTCAATTACCAATGTATGTTTTGGATAAAAAATGTATACATCAAGTCTTTTTAGATCGTTGGAGAAAGATGCATACAGATGTGAAGGAACCAAGCATTAATGAGAGCTTGTTAGGTTACCAGTTCATCATGTAAAAATTTGATCACATGTTTTCATTAGAAAAGAAGGTTCTTACAGCATATAGTTAATACTGGAGGATGTAATTGAAGGTAATGATTTACATATTATGGTTTTCGAAATAATATTTAACAATTAATTATCCGAAAATTATTGTTTTTCTTTTTCATTAAGTATATTAAAATGGTATAGGAAATAATTAAACTGTAAAAAAGAGGGGAATCTATGAATCAATCAAAGAAATTAGTCCATTCAAATGAAACCGGTTTATTTGTGGTTTTATTAGTTTTGAGCATTATTATTTATGCACTATTAATTAAAATTTTTTCTTTTATAGGTGTGTTCTACCTTGCCTTGTTTTTACTCATTGTATTCATTTCTAAAGGACTGATGGTCGGTCAGATTCGAAGTAACGCTGTAAAGATAACAGAAAGTCAGTATCCTGAAATACATAGTAAAGTAGTAGAGCTTTGCAAATCAATGTCAATTAAGTCTATACCAGATGTCTATGTTATGGAATCGTCTGGAATGCTTAATGCATTTGCAACAAAACTACTTGGTAGAAATATGGTCGTTCTATTTTCAGGAGTATTTGAATTAATTGAAGAAGAGGCAGAAGATGAAGTTACTTTTATCATCGCTCATGAACTTGCTCATATTCAACGAAAACACATTTTTAAACAACTACTTATTTTACCGGCAAATTTGGTCCCATTCCTAGGTTCTGCCTATTCGAGGGCATGTGAGTACACCTGCGACCGGATGGCTGCTCACTACACTAATGCCGTAACACCTGCAACGAATGGTTTAACGGTTCTTGCTATTGGAAAGCAATTATATAGTTCTGTAGATAAAGAGGCTTATATTCAACAACTTAAAAATGAAAAGAGCTTTTTCGTATGGTTAAGTGAGTGCCTTTCTACGCACCCACACCTTCCTAAACGGATTGCAGAAGTGGAACGATTCATGGAAATGAGAGAGAAAGTGAAATTTCCTTTGCCTTTAAAGAAACTAGCTATTCTATCCGCTCTAGGCTTTACCGTCACTATCGGGGGATACGCTGCTCTTTTACTAGTGGTTCAATCCATTGATCCTGAAAAGATTGAAGCATTTGCCGAAGCCCTGGATCCTTCATCTGAAGAATATCTTTCAGAAGACGAATACGCGGATGACGAATATGCAGAAGACGAATACCTCACAGATGAAGAATACCTTTTGGAAATGGAAGCAACGCCTTTAATGGGTGCCATTTATTACGAAGACTATGAAGAGTTTCAATCTTTATTATCAAATGAGACTATAACAGAGACAGACATCAATGGGTGGAATGCACTGCATTACGCTTCGTTTTTTCCTTCTGATGAGCAAATGTTGAAGGACCTTCTCGAAGCTGGAATGCTTCCTGATACGAAGGATAACAATGGCGTAACGGGTATCCACTGGGCAATACAAAGTGAATATGCTTCCGACTATAAAGTGGAGCTTTTATTAAGCTCCGGTGCAGACCCTAATGTGATAGATGAGTTTGGAATGACGCCTTTGATGTATTCTATTTACTTCCCATCTAATATAGAATTGGTTGAAATGTTACTAAATGCAGGTGCCGATGTACAGGTGGTCGATAATGACGGATTTACTGCATTGGATTATGCGACGGAGTATGGATCAGAACGACTGGTGAATCTCCTAAGTGAATAATAGTGATACAGAACAGTGAGCGCGTGACGGAAAAGGCTTCTATACTAATATTCTTAAATAGGAGTCTAAGGAAATGAAGTTGCCTGCTTCTATAAGGTGAAATGCATTAATAAAGTAAATATGTTTATCTGATACCTGAGGGTTGCTCGTTTTTTAGAGTAGCCTTTTTTCTATGTTAATAGAATAATGTGTTGAAGAGCAGCACCCGATTGACATGAAAAATAAATG
The DNA here is from genome assembly GCF_037120725.1 of Bacillus spongiae. Classification (NCBI taxonomy): domain Bacteria; kingdom Bacillati; phylum Bacillota; class Bacilli; order Caryophanales; family Bacillaceae; genus Bacillus; species Bacillus spongiae. The sequence goes on along the minus strand of NZ_JBBAXC010000005.1, from coordinate 154,218 downwards.
AATGTCTAAGCTAAAAAAAGACAGGATAGCAAGGCATGAGGGATGATTTAAAGCAAGAAGTACATTATCGTGGTAAAACAAATTTTTCATTTTATCATATCGTGAAGTTACAGTGACTAATGATTATAGACCTATTAAACTGAATGGAAGTTAGGATACTTAATTAGTTAAGTCCTAAAAAGTAGGGAAATAATGGTTGACATGAAAAGTGTATTATAAGTATAATACGATACGTAAGGTGTACTATAGAGTATATACACTTAAGAAGTTGCGTATATCTTCGTTAATACATAATGCTTGTTTGGTGTATTTACTATAGGGGTAGATGGTCAACGATCGGCTGAAGTTTATACAGCTGTATCTATAGTGAATTGGTAGTCCAATCGTTCTGGGGAAAGAAAGGTGTTTTTTTGTCATTAGTGTATTAATTGATTAATACAGATGTGTTATTCATTACGTTTATCTAGGAGTTGGGTGTATGGTGTTAAAGTTTAATAATCGGGATCCCGTATATGTGCAAGTCATCCAGCATTTTAAGGAACAAATTGCATCAGGTCATTATGAACAAGGGCAGGAGGTTCCATCTCGAAGAGAATTAGCGAACCAATTTAAAATTAATCCAAATACTGCGCAAAAGGCGTATAAGGAAATGGAGGAACAAGGGTTGATTTATACGGAGGGGAATTTACCAAGTCGCATTACAAACGATGAGGAAATAATAAAAATGGTACGAGAGGAACTAATTTCAGAAGCAGTGAATACATTTATTCACTCCGTACAATCCATCAATGTACCATTACCAGAGGCTTTGGCGTTAGTGGAGAAAACGTATAGACGTGAAAAGGAATGATGGGAGGAATTTCGATGATTGAAGTAAAAGATGTTGTGAAGAAATTTGGTAGAAAAAAGGTGCTAAATGGGGTTTCATTTACAGCAAATAAAGGGGAGATTACTTGTTTAATTGGTATAAATGGTGTAGGAAAAACGACTATTATGAAGTCGATTATGGCCTTAACGCCCATTGATAGTGGAGATATTCTCATTGATGGGGAGAAAATTCATAAGAAGAGCTATGAAAAGATTACCTTTATCCCGGATGTCATCACCATGTTGCCTCAAATGCGAATAGAAGAAGCCTTTACGTTCATGGCAGATTTTTATGACTGCTGGAACGAAAAACGGGCGAATGAATTACTACAATTTTTTAGACTAAAGAAAACAGACCGTATCTCGGATTTATCCAAAGGGAATACAGCAAAAGTGAATTTACTATTAGGACTTGCAATGGACGTAGATTATATCCTAATGGATGAGCCCTTTTCTGGTATCGATATCTTTAGTCGTGAACAAATTGCAGAAGTATTCACTAGCCATTTAATTGAAGATCGTGGGGTCATCATCACAACCCATGAAATAAATGATATTGAACATTTAATAGATAAAGTCGTTTTAATCGGTGAAGGAGAAGTGTTAAGAGAATTTAATACAGAAGATGTCAGGGAGAATGAAGGAAAATCTGTCATTGATGTCATGAGAGAGGTGTTTCAAGCATGAAGCGTTATTTAAAGTTAGTCAATTTTGAGTTTAATCGTTTTTTTAAATTATATCTCGTTTTACTTGGTTTGACGACCCTTTTACAAATGATAGGTGTTATTTTTGAGTCACGCAAATACGTGAATCTAGTCAATGAAGAAGTATATGGGGGAATGATGACAAAGAACGAATTTCTTAATACTTATTGGTCGATGTCATTTGTAAACGTTTCTTATTCACCAATGTTTATAGCTCCGATTGCGCTTTGTGTGATTACGTTAGGAATCTATGTCTTTTTTATTTGGTATCGAGATTGGCTTGGGAAAAACACATTTAGTTATCGTTTACTTATCCTACCGACAGCGCGAATCAATGTATATTTAGCAAAGGCTACAACCATTCTACTCTTAATTTTAGGTCTTGTCACTTTACAATTAGCCTTAATCCCGGTTGAAAGACAAGTGTTTGAATGGATTATTCCAAGTGAATTTCGAACGGATCTTTCTATATTTGAAATCATTAATTCTACCGAAATAATGGTATTTTTGATTCCCGAATCATTATTTGAATTTATTCTTCACTATGGGTTTGGCATGATAGCTGTTATTCTTGTTTTTACAGCAATTTTATTTGAGCGTTCTTTTCGTATAAAAGGGGTGTTTTATGGTATTCTCTATAGTGCTGTGTCCCTCTTTCTACTATTTTCTCCAACCATGATGAATGTTTTCCTACTAGGAAATTACTTTTATCCGATGGAACTCTTTCTTATGGAATTGGCAGCGGGTACCCTCGTTGGCGCAGTTGCCATTTACACGAGCAACTATCTCATCAAGCATAAAATAATGGCTTAATAGGAGGACATCATAATGAAACGATATTGGAAACTTATGTCGCTATGTATTGTGACGATAATCATAATTGGTACATTTTATACACAATCTCACTTTGCTGCGAAAGAAAAGATCATCGTTGAATGGGAAAAGGTTAGTGGTAATGAGGAAGAAGTGAAGGATTTACTACTTAATGCATCGAGTGAAGGCTATCTATCACTTCAAATTTCAACTGAAGGAACGGACCATTTAAGCAATCAATCTATATTTAAAAACTTAACAAGTGTTAATACTGTTTTTCGCGATATGATAAAAGAACATAAAAAATTCATGCGGGGAAAAAGGTTAATGCCTGATTCCTTTTATGAAGATGATTCCCAAATTGCTTATGCGAATATCACCTATAGTGAGTTGAATCAACTTTCAAGAGATTATTCTTTTGACATTGCTGTATTAAATAAAAAAACAGATGAAATTATTTCATTCAAGTTAGATGTGCCAAATAATGAAATTTATGACTGGATTCATGTCGAGGAAGTTCAAATGATAGATAATGAGCTAAAGGTCATTACACAAGGTAACTTAACTGGAGAGGAAGACGAACTAGTAAGTGTTATTACATTTGATTTAGAGAATGAAAGGATTGTAGATGATGAAGTGATTTTCTCCGAGGAAACAGCCGAGAACGGAGGGTCACACGTCTATATGATGGAGGACTATCCATCTATTGAACCGCAAAAATATTTAATCATTACTACGAATACGTATACGTATAATGATGATGGTGAACGAGAGGTACAAACATTTGAAACGCTCATTTATGATATTGAAAATAAAGAATCTAAAAGATTGAAGAGTGAAACTGGAGAATTGATGGATCCTCTATCGAATAGTACAATTAATAACACTTCACTAATCATTCCATCACATGATAATAATGGCTTTGAAGTAAAGCAGTACGATATTGAAAAGGAAGAATGGGGAAAAAGTGTAACATTTGATTTTATTAATACAAAAACGAATAGTCAAGAATACATGCAACTAATGAATGGAAAAATCTATTTTATTCAATCAACTATGAATGATTATACTCTTTATATTGGTGACCTTTTAACGGGCGAATTATTATATGAAGGGAAATTAAAGGTGAATAAGAAGTCTGATTTGTTGCAATTCCATCATATAGATTATATTTTATAAGGGACATCATGCAATAGATTGTAGTTTGAACAGGTGGTAAAATAATAGTGGTAAAACGTTTGGTAACTTGATAATTTTAAAGTAAATGCCTAAAAACCCTTCCATGAATGTGGACAGGGTTTTTAGGCATTTACTGTACTTGGATATTTAGACATACATTATTGAAAAATTCGATCTCATGAATAATAAAATAGAAAAAAAGCACCATTCATTTTCATCCTATAGTAAGTTATGATAAACTTTGTTTCAAACAAATAGTATAGGAGATTCATAATGAAATTAGTATCATGGAACGTCAATGGACTAAGGGCGGCTGTAAAAAAAGGGTTTTTAGAGTATTTCCAAACGGTAGATGCCGATTTTTTCTGTATTCAAGAGTCGAAGCTTCAAGAAGGGCAAATTACGCTTGAGCTTGAAGGCTACATACAATTTTGGAATTATGCCGAAAAAAAAGGGTACTCTGGTACGGCGATTTTTACGAAGCATGCGCCACTCTCCGTATCATATGGTGTCGGGGATGAAGAGGAAGAGCGAGAAGGGCGAATTATTACCTTGGAATATGAGGGCTTTTATCTTGTCAATGTATACACCCCAAATGCGAAACGAGATTTAGCACGATTAGAGGAAAGGTTGGAGTGGGAAGAGGCAATTAGGGCATACTTAATCCAACTAGATCAACGGAAGCCTGTCATTTACTGTGGGGATTTAAATGTTGCACATCAGGAGATTGATTTAAAAAATGCGAAGACAAATAAAGGGAATTCTGGTTTTACTCTAGAGGAACGAGGAAAAATGACGAATTTACTCAATGCTGGTTTTGTCGACACATTCCGCTATCTTTACCCTACTCAAGAAGGAGCCTATTCGTGGTGGTCCTATATGAGTAAAGTGAGAGAGCGAAATATTGGATGGAGGATTGATTATTTCATTTTGTCTGAATGCCTCCTCGACAAATTAGTGGATTCCAAAATCCATTCGCACGTCTTCGGAAGTGATCACTGCCCCATTTTATTGGACATACAATTGTAAAAGGAGCTAACGTATGAATTATCAAGATTATTTCACCATGGATATTCTTCAAGACATTTTAATCTCAATCAGTATTTTAGCCATATTTCTTCTGTTTAGAAAGATTTTCACGTCTTACGTTTATCGCTTTTTAATTAGAGTAAGTAAAAAGTCCCCGACGACATTGTTCACCCATATCTTTACGGCGTTTGAAAATCCAATCGGGTGGTTGTTTATTGTTTTCGGTGTATTCATTGCCGTTGATTTTTTCCCTTTTCTTGATCAAAACAATCCTTTATTTATGAAGATTTTTCGTTCACTTGTCATTTTTCATATAAGCTGGGGGTTGTATAATCTTACATCCTCTTCATCCATTCTCTTTCAAAATGCACGGGAAAAATATCATCTTGAAGTGGACGATATTTTAATTCCCTATTTATCTAAAGGTGTACGCTTTATTGTGATTGCCATTAGCTTTAGTATTATCGCGCAAGAATTTGATTACGATGTCAATGGATTTGTTGCGGGGTTAGGACTAGGTGGATTAGCGTTCGCGCTTGCTGCAAAAGATGCAATAGGGAATTTCTTTGGTGGTATTGTGATTATTACGGAAAGACCGTTTTCAATCGGTGATTGGATTAAAACACCAAGTGTCGAAGGAACCATTGAGGATATTACGTTTAGAAGTACGAAGGTGCGTACATTTGAACAAGCGCTTGTGACGGTACCAAATGCTTCGTTAGCCAATGAAGCCATTACGAATTGGAGTAAAATGGGGAAACGTCGAATTACGTTTAATTTAGGGTTAACCTATGATACACCAAAAGAGAAAATTGAATTAGTCGTTCAACGAATTAAACTTCTTCTTGAAAATCATGATGACATTCATCAAGACACCATTTTTGTAACCTTTAATGAATTTAATACAAATAGCTTAGACATTTTTCTCTACTTTTTTACGAATACAACGGACTGGGGAGAATATTTAAAGGTTAGGGAGAACATAAATTTAGAGATTTTAAACATATTAGAAGAGGCAAAAGCTGAAGTGGCGTTTCCAACGAGAACTCTCTATCTGCAGCCTAATGAAGATACGATAGCCCATCTATCAAAATCAATGGCTCAAAAATCTTTCGAAACCGAAAGGGATGCCTAATATTTAGACGAAAACCCGAATAAGGAGAGGATTCCTTTGTTCGGGTTTTTTCATGTTATGAATAGAGGGACTCATTTGGGACAGCAAACTTCCCATCGATATTCGGTTTAAATTGAATGACGTTCATAACAGCATTTAGATTTAAAGGGCCATATATATGTGGGAATAATTGACCGAGTTTTTGTAAATCTTCAAATACGATTGTAGAAGTTACCTTGTCTGGGTCAATTCTTAAGAGGACTAAATTAGTTTGACCGCTAAAAAATTGGTTTGCTACGTTAGCTATTTGTTCTTTTGTACAGCAATGGATAAAACCGTCTGTTTGAATACTTTTCGGTGTATACTTGACACTTTCTTTTATAATATCCCACTCTTGACGAGTCATAATATGTAAGATCACACGCTACTTCTTCCCTATAAGATTATTCTATAATTTTCTTAAGGCAATTTCCTCGCTCACAACAAGTGCTAAGTCATTATTTCCGAAAAGTGTTAATACACCAAGTAACGTTTCATGAGCAATTTCTCCAGCCTCTTCCTTTGAGACTGTTAAATCTAATGTTTGCAATAAGGCTTGATTCATTGCTTGATTCGGATAGGCTTTTTCGTAAAGTTCTTTCGGGTCAAGGTCATGGTTTATACACCATTGTGCAAATACGAGGATCATACTATTTTCATCGCGTTGGTAGTTTTCAATGATTTTCTTTTCTACATCAGTTTGTTTCATATTCCCACTCCTTAAATGACAAGTATGATCATTGTATCATATTCCTATTTTAATTGGAGAGAACGGCACACTTAGTGAGTTAAAAAAAATAAATGGTTGTTTTCCATTCTAGTAGTCCTAACAGACATTTTGTGCATAACCAAAAGGGTCTATGAATATACTCATTCTTGATAATGAGTAGGTAGTTTAGATGAAAATGAGCTAAGTGAATCGGATGTAAGAGGACAAGTGGATCGTTCCATCGGTGATTTTGTTGAAAGAGTGTTGATGAAACGTTCTACTATTTTTGTGTATAGAAGAATCTTTTAAAACGAGTAGGTAAGAAAAAGGATATTGGATATGGAACGAGAATTCATTACGTATAAAAAGTTAAGGGAAGGAGGAGTGTTTATTGATCGACTATCAAACTTTTAATTCATTTCCAGCACCAGCGGTATACTTAGACATAAAAGCATTTGATCGTAATATTGAAAAAGTGGCAAGTTTAGCAAATGGGAAAAATGTCCGAATTGCAAGTAAGTCAATTCGTTCTGTTAAATTACTTGAGCGAGTTCTTAATTCTCACGATTGCTATCGGGGGATTATGTGTTACAACCCTAATGAATGTGTCTTCTTAGCAGAGAAAGGGTTCAATGATTTACTTTTAGCCTATCCAACCACAGATCGCCAAGCACTTGTAAAAATTGCTAACCTGTACCATAAAGAGAAAGTAATCACAATCATGATTGACTCTATCAGTCATATGGAAATATTACATGAAATCGCTAGCGAATCCTCCGCGAAATTTCGCATATGCCTAGATATTGATTTAAGCCTTCGTTATTTTGGCTTTCATTTTGGCGTTAAACGCTCTCCACTTAGACATTCCCATCAAGTAGCAACACTTGTTCGTGAAAGTAAAAAGTATCCTACGCTTATTTTAGACGGCGTTATGGGGTATGAAGCACAAATTGCGGGTGTTGCGGATTCAATGCCTGGACAGTCCATGAAAAATGGGGTTATTTCCTATTTGAAAAGGAAATCGTTACAGGATTACCCTCGAAGAAGACAAGCGATTGTGGAAGCGATAAAAAGTGAAGGGATAGAGCTTAGATTTAGTAATGGAGGCGGGACAGGAAGCTTGCATCATACAAGAGAAGAAGAGGCCGTGACAGAAGTTACAGTTGGGTCTGCCTTATATGCACCACACCTTTTTGATTATTATCGTGCATTTCAATATGAGCCGAGTCTGTTTTTTACTTCACCGATTGTAAGACAACCAGAAAATGATATTTATACAAGCTATAGCGGTGGCTATATTGCTAGTGGTGCCACCGGCAAAGAAAAAGAGCCGCTCATTCATCTTCCGAAGGGAAGCGAGCTCGTTTCTTTAGAAGGTACGGGAGAGGTCCAAACGCCATTTAAGAATAATGGTGATCAGCCGTTAGCAATTGGGGATGTGATTGTTTTTCGACATAGTAAAGCGGGGGAACTGGCTGAACGATTTACTCACATTCAACTTGTTGAAAATGATCAAGTAATAGATTCATATACGACCTATCGGGGGGATGGACAATGCTTTCATTAAAAGAAACATCTCAAGCTATGTACAATTGGTCAGAATCGTTTCGGTTTCAACCAGAATTCATTCATAAGCCGACGAGTATAGAAGAGATAGTAGAAATTGTAAATCTTGCTTCTTCTCAAAATCGAAAAATCCGAGTTATAGGTTCAGGTCATTCGTTTACGCCATTAATAAAAACTAGGGATATTTTATTATCTTTAGATCACTTACAAGGTGTAATAGAAGTGAATGAGGATGAGAATACAGCAGAAGTGTGGGCTGGGACAAAGCTATCCAGACTTGGTAACGAATTGCATGAATTAGGCTATTCACAAGAGAATTTAGGGGACATAAACGTGCAATCTGTTAGTGGCGCTCTGTTAACAGGTACGCACGGTACAGGCATTAATCATGGTATATTAGCTACACAAATTGAGGAAGTCACGGTCGTTTTAGCCGATGGAAAGGTGACTTCCTTCTCTAGAAAGCTGCATCCCGATGTGTTTCCGGCACATGCATTGTCGCTTGGATTACTAGGAATTGTGGTGAAAATGAAGCTTAGAATTACCCCGAAACAAAATTTTAAGCATACGAGTCATCGAGCTGAACTTAAAGCAACATTAGCTGAGCTACCGAGCTTGCTTGAGAAAAATGAGCACTTTGAATTTTATGCTTTTCCCTATTCTTCTACAATTCAGGTTAAGAAGATGAATAAAACCTCTGAGCATGGTTCATCTTATGCGTTTGAAAAATGGAAGGCGAGTAAGCTTGAAAACAGCGCGTTTTCCATTTTAAGTGAGATGGCACGCAGAAAACCTACCTGGTCTTCTTCCATTAGTCGATTCTCAGCAAAGTCCGTCCCTAATACGACGATGATTGGACCGAGCTACGAACTGTTCTCAACCGTACGATCGGTCAAGTTTAATGAAATGGAATATTCTATTCCAAGACAACATTTTGAAGAAGTGCTAGAAGAGATTTTAGCCATGATTAAGAGAGAAAATATTGCTGTCCATTTTCCAATTGAATGTCGTTTCGTCAAAGAGGATGATCTTTGGTTAAGTCCTGCTTACCAACGAGAATCTGCGTATATTGCCGTCCATATGTATAAGGGAATGCCTTATGAGGATTACTTCCGTAAAGTTGAACAAATTTTCCATAAATATGATGGAAGACCACATTGGGGAAAGCTTCATACCTTAACCTATGATGACGTTATTCGTCGTTACCCAATGATGCCGAATTTTATAAAACTAAGGGAACAAATGGATCCTAAGGACTTGTTTATGAATGATTATTTAAGTAAGATATTCGCTATTTAGTCTTGTTTAAAGTGAACGAAGGGACTCTTATCTCTAGGAGTTCCTCTTTCCGTTTATAAGAATGAGAAGGAGAGTCGTGCGAATGCCAGGTATTGAGCATAAAACCTACATTAATGTACCTTTAGAAGAAGTAAAGTGATTTCAACATCTCAAGGATGGAATGCTTGGTTGACAGATGACACATCGATAGAAATAAACGAAGGTGGAACGGGAGAAATACGATTGAGATGGACAACGATTGGTAGAATTTATAACAATGCATTGATTAGGGAATAAAAACTTTCTTAACATGTCCTGTTGATACGAATAGCTGATGTTTTTATAAAAGATACATTGAGTAAGTACACTCCTCTCCTATAGCACATAAGATAATTTGTAATTATAAATTATCTTATGGAAGGGGATTAAAGGAATGTACTATGTGCCATGCATATATCGGTATCCTTCCTACGGGAATTTACCGATACATACTTACAAAAATTCTACAGGTTATGGTTCTAGGGCTATTTTTAATAAGGCATATGCTCCGTATCGACCAATTGATCGTCATAATAGGATTGTGTTAAAAGATTTCGGTGCAAGTCCATTTGTTACAAATATTGATGAAGTCACCAAACAAAACAATACGTATCGAACGGTAATATGGACAGGAAATCATTTGCAAGTCACATTGATGAGTCTCAACGTTGGGGAAGATATCGGTTTGGAAATTCACCCTAACACTGATCAATTCTTAAGAGTTGAACAAGGTCAAGGAATTGTACAAATGGGTAAGGATAGAGAAAAATTAAGTATGCAAAGAAGCATTTTTCGTGACTCGGCCATTATGGTACCGGCTGGAATATGGCATAACGTAATAAATACAGGAAACGTCCCTTTAAAACTATATTCAATCTATGCGCCTCCAAACCACCCATTTGGTACTATTCATAGGACTAAAGCAGATGCAATGGCTTCAGAATAAGGTCATGGTTATGAATTAGCATTACTAGATTCCTTAAGTTTATTAATAGGAGGAAAGCTATGAGGTTTCTTATTATTGGTGGAACTCGATTTCTTGGACGGTATCTTGTAGAATCGGCGAAAGAAAAGGGACATAGCATTACTTTGTTTAATAGAGGAAAATCCAATCCATCCTTATTTAAAGATATTGAAAGAATTATTGGGGATAGAGAAAATGAACGTGATCTTGAAAAGTTAAGAGATAAGGAATGGGATGTAGTAATCGATACCTGTGGATATACACCTGAAATTGTTTCAAAAAGTGTAGAAATATTATCAAATAAAGTTGGACAGTATATCTTTATTTCAAGTGGATCTGTATATAAAAACCTTTTTCATGAAGATGAAATTAACGAGGAATCTGAAATAGTAACGTTATCAAAAGAGGAGTTAGATTCTGTTACAGAAGAAAAATCAGGACGATTTAATCAGGAATATTACGGGCCTTTAAAGTATTTAAGTGAACAGGAAGTCATTAAAAAAATGGATGGAAAATGTCTCATCGTGCGTTCAGGATTAATCGTTGGTCCGAATGATTCGACAGATAGATTTACTTATTGGCCATACCGCGTTTCACTTGGTGGAAATATTTTGGCTCCAGATAATGAAGAACGAAAAGTTCAGTTTATCGATGTTAGAGATCTTGCTAAATGGATAATTTTAATGGCCGAAAAAAATGAAACTGGAATTTTTAATGTCACGGGGCCGAAAAGAAAACTTTCCATGGGCGAGTTATTACATTCCTGTAAAAGAGTTTTAAATACTGATGCAAACTTTGTATGGGCAAGTAAGGATTTTTTAGTAGCTCAGAATGTCCAACCTTGGATAGAGCTTCCCTTGTGGGTTCCAACTGACAGTGATTATGGCATGAATTTTGAAAAGGCGATTGAGAAAGGACTAGAAATCAGACCTATTTCAGATACCATTAGAGATACATTTGCGTGGAATCAAAATCGAAAGTTGGAGTCGAGGAGAGCTGGGTTATCATTAGAGCGAGAAAAAGACATTTTAAAGGAATGGTTTCGTAATCATTAAACGAACTTAACTGTAGTGGAAAGGCTTACGAAATGTATCTTGAATATATGTTTTATGTAATCGGGAGCGCTTATTGAATAGTGCGCCCGATTTTTGTGGAATGGACCAGGTTTTGGAAAAAGGAGATTGTTAAATATATCGATATTTGAAATAATGGAATAAATAATAATATTTGATAGAAAGAGGTTGCTTTTGAAATATATTGAAATTGGTATCGGAAATAGTTGGTTCATTAGAACAGAAATAGAATTAGAAGATGGTACAGAATGTGAAGAAAAAGGAATTAAACGTCCAATAAATCTTCAGTCCCTTTACTTGAGAATTTGGATTGGAAACTCTGTATTAATAATAGATTCAATCGAGGGATTTAAAAGAATGAAGAAAAAAAGAAAAAAATTTAAGTTTATTGTAGGGATTGTCAGTAAATAAGATTTGTTGTAGAAATGACGGCTATAATGGCATTCAACTAATCTTATTAATATACGAATGGGTGTTATTCCAGAAAAGTGACCAAACTTAAAGTGTAAACATATATCCCACGAAAAATTGATTTTGTCGGAAGAAATGTTTGAATCAAATATGAAGAGAAATATGGTGAATACTCTCTCAATATGTTGGGGGAATCAGCGAACCAAAACGAAGAATACTCAGCAATATTTTATGATTATTGGAGAAGTACAATGATAGTTCATTTTCTTGTCAAAAATTATTATAATAATGGTTTTCATCAACTTACTGACCACTATAAAGAATGAGCTAATAGCCATGCCTTAGAAAGTGCATGGAAACAACACTGTTATAAAGTAATGCTACTCACAGGGTCAAAAAAAGAAGAGACATTATTATTTTATGAAAACGTAGGTTTTAAGAAAGATGTGAAAACTGGTTTTATCGCTACTCCTTAATCTTTAAAGGTATTCAATGACTAGTTCTTTTTTGTTCAAGAATAGTGCAGGATAGTTTAATAGGAAATGGAAATGTTCAAGATTTACAAACTATCGACTGCAATGATCTAACATCATGTCTTTTTCCTGGAAAATTATTGTAATATTAGAGTTATTTTAAGATGATTGTTTTTAAATGGTTAATCACAATAGTTAAATAAGTACTAGGGTTTAGTCAGTAATCTAAAACTAATAAGGAAGGAAGATATTGAATGAAGAAGTTTATGATGGGTTTAATAGCTGGGGGTGTGTCCGTATTTTTAGTTACTATGATGATCAACAAGGAGGATGCAACGGCGAGTGATAGTAAAGAAGCTCGTTCTGATCGTATTGCAGCTGTCCTAGAAGATGCAAGAGAAGAATATGGTTTATTCAGTTTCGGAATAGGTGGTACTGACCCTATCATATCGATTGGAATGGACAAATCCAAAAGTGAACAAGAATTTCGAGATTATTTAGAGAAAAATATTGCTGTATCCGATTTGGTCCACTACAAGATTGAAGTTTTTAAAAAAAGCATACGAGAGTTGGAAATGGAGAGCGCATTGAAGGATCTTAATGGTATTGTGTATGATTACATTAAGGAAAAGAATTATACTGGTATTGAAGTTCACTATCCTTCTATTGAACCTGAACCAATGATTACGGTAACGATTCCTAAGAATAGTAGACTATCAAGTGAAGGGTTAAAATCTGAGATAGAAAACTTATTGACTTCCAAGGATACTGCACTCCTTGTCAAGGATATTTCTTATAAAATTCAAGTAATTAAATCTTAAATCAGCCTATAACTTCAGAAGAACAAGCCCTTTTCAGTAATCTTTTTTAATAGGGCTTCTTTTTGTTGACGATGCGATGAAGACTTGTGAATGTTAAAGGCCAAGCTTTATTCAAACCAACAATTGGAAATGGGAAGTCTTATGTAATCTATAGACTCCGATATAAAGAGTGGAAGAATATTATTCTTATAGAAATAATTTGTCAAAAATATTTCATTTAATGGTATGATGAACAGGAAAGTGTTGAAATTGTAATAGAAAAATAATGTAAAGGGGGATGTAGGTGGAGTTGAGTCATCATAAAATTGAATTCTGTTAATTAATGTAAAAAAATAACAGAAAATTCAATTAAATTGAATTGTTAAAAAATACATAAACATAAGGAGAAATTATGATGAAACTAGTTTCGAAATTAGTAGCTATTATTTTGTTATTTACGTTATTTGCCACACCTACTTTTCACAATCCGGCTGTAGTTTCTGCAGCAGAATCGAATGCAAATTGGATGGAACAAGTTTATTCAAGTACACCTGAGTTTGGTAAGCAAACATTACGAGAGGTCATTTTACCAGGTACACATGATTCTGGAACAGCAACGATGGACGATGCAAACGATCCGAGAGATCCAGGGCCGGATTTTTGGGATTTAAAAAATTTAGTTCAAAACGCGGCTGCTCAAGCTGGAAAATCAATTGTAGCAGATTGGTCACAAACGCAGGGCTTAACGATTGAAGAACAATTAAATGAGGGAATTCGTTATCTAGACTTACGTGTAGCGCCTAACGTGTGGCAGCCAGTATTCGATAGCTACCAAATTCAAGAAACAAATTTACGCACTCTTCACGGACTATATGGTGAAGGGGTCAATGAGATCATTGCAGATACGAAAACGTTTTTAGATGAAAACGAGAAGGAAATTGTCATTCTTGATTTCCAGCATTTCTATGAAATGACTGAAAGAAGCTATGAATATTTAAATACATTATTACAAGATACATTTGGTGATTTATTAGTACCATCGTCCTATGGAGTAAATATTCCGCTTGAACAGCTATGGAGTGAGAATAAACGTGTGATCGTCCTTTACGGAAGTGATCATCAACGCTATACGGATACGCTAGATATAAGAAGCCTTTATGCAGAAGAGTTTAATTCATGGATTTGGGATCGTAAAACCAATATGCAATCGAGATGGGCTAACACGACGGATGTAACGGTATTAAAAAATACACTTGACGAAGCTATTGAATCAGCTAGTCAAAATAAATTTTTTGTTCTCCAAGGAGTATTAACGGCAGATGATAATGCCATCGTCGATGCAGTACTTGGAGGCATTGACCCATTTTCTGCAACGGCTGTGGATTCCTTACACGATCTTGTAAGGTTGGCAAACAATGAAATACCGAATTGGGTTCAAAATGACTGGGCAGACGAGCCTTTAAATATTATTATGATGGATTGGTTTGAAGAAACAGATATTGTGAATATTATTAAAAACATGAATGAAGGAAAAACGTTTGATGGGCCGGATAAGGATGACTTTACATTAGTGGCAACTATTTCATCAGAGGGCGGACCACAATCAGGTCAAAAGCATCGTTCCAGTAATAATTTTACGACGGTAAATGTTCCAGCAAATACAGAGAAATTATATTGGGAAATTTCTGGAAACACCAATGCAGATGCAATTAGCTTTAGTGTGAAGGAAGATGTGGCTATATGGACAGATCCAATTGTGTTTAATTCATTAAAGAGTGGTTCTTATACTTCTGTAAAGAAGAATGATTCATTTTATATTGCAGACCCAAGAAACACAGGAGGGAAATCTTTTACTGTTAAGATTTATGCTGTTAAATAGATTGGAAAATGGATTCAAGTATATTGAAGAAAAGTAGTTGACTTCCTTTTTATTGCCCGTTAAAGTATGGTTATTAACATATTTAGGCAATGATGAGGACATGAATTTCTCATTAACATTTTCAGAGAGGGATGGATTGCTGGGACCATCCTAATGGTTAGAAGAAATTTACCACCTTTGAGCTGTACGAGTGAAGAGATGAGTAGTTCGTACCGTCTGACTACGATACAGTTGGAATGAGGCATCACTTAGTAAAGATGATGTGAATGTGGGTGGAACCATGGGTATTACACGTACTCATCCCTATTATAGGGATGAGTACGTGTTTTTTTTTGACAAAAAAGGAGTGGAAATCTATGGAACGATTGAAGGACGTTGTTGAGTCATTAAATAAAGAATTTTCTGTTGAATCCTTTGGGAAGGATCCTGCTTTCAGTCGATTCATCCCCGAGGTGTATCAACATGAACCTGATTGGAAATCATTCTTTGAACCAATGTTTACGCAGTTTTACAACGGATTAATGATCAAAGGAGAAGCAACCATTCGAAATGTGTTTTTAGCCGTCTTTCCGACAACTCACGTATTAGAGAAATTTATTCATAAAAGCGAGCCAGGTGATTTATTGTTTATGCATCACCCACTTGTTATGGAATGTGGGGATCCACTTGGGAAATGGGGACGTGGGTTTGTTCCCATCGAACACCACTTTTTACATCAAATAGCGGAAAAAGGGCTTTCAATTTACACCTGTCATGCACCATTAGACTATCATCCAACTTTAAGTACGAGTCTGGCAATAGCTGAACAGCTTGGGCTTGAAAACAGGGAGGGGTTTATTCACGATGACAAGCATGGAAATCTTGGTATTATCGGAAACTGTCAATCTACTAATACGGAACTATTGATAGCCAAATTAAAAGCGATATTCAACACTCCTTATGTTGATTTCGAAGGATGTCATCAGTCGGATATAAAGAAAATCGCTGTTGTAGCAGGGTGCGGTGATAAAGTGAAATGGATGAAAGAGGTTGAGGAAAGAGGAGTAGACGCCTACGTAACAGGAGAGATTCATTGCCATATTGATAATGAGTACGGGAGGATGAGATATCAAGAAATGAAGAATTATGTCAAGACGACATCCATGTCACTGATTGGTGTCTCCCATTCTGCATCGGAATACTTAGTGAAAGAAACACTTATGTCTGAATGGTTTCGTTCGCATTTTGACGTGAACCTCGTTATGATTCCTCAAGAAAAATGGTGGCTTTAGTGCCGATTTGTAAGGGGAAGAGTTTATAAAATGGTGAGCTGTTTTATTAAAATTGAAATATACCTCCAGATCTAGTTGAATGAGAATGAAGCACTTCTAATTAATGGTATTATGTTTAATTAGAGAAGCTAGAATATTTAGTAAAATAGGTAGTTTACTTCTTTTTAAGGTGGTAAAAGATATGGGAATGTCAGACTATTATAAAAGCCTTCGTGAAAAGGTTGGAAATGAATTAATATTTTTGCCTTGTGTTGTTGGAATTGTTCGTAATAAAAGAGGAGAAATCTTATTACAGAACAAAGGAAATGGGGAAAAATGGAGTCTTCCAGCAGGAGCGATAGAACTTGGAGAAGCACCTGCCCAATCTGTTGTCCGTGAAGTATGGGAGGAAACAGGTTTATCTGTCATTCCTAAAAAGCTTGTCGGAGTGTTTGGGGGGAAAGAATTTCGTTATCAGTATCCAAATGGCCATAAAGTGGAATATAACGTGTATATGTTCGATTGTACAATAGAAGGTGGCGAACTTTCTCCAATAGATGATGAGACTGTTGAACTTCGTTATTTTCATCCAAACACGATGCCAGAACTAGCTTTACCTTACCCTAAACACCTTTTTACACAAGTGGGTTGTGAAGAAGATATATATTTTCAATGGAATGAAGAGTGGGTAAAAGAGGTTTCAAAAAAATAAGAAATCTCTTTTGTGTAAAGTAGATCACGTTTTAGAAATAAGAATTGAATGAGTGATAATAGAGTACTGAGGTGAAAAGCAAAATGAAATTACATCTTACGAAAGAAGTAAATGAACGTTATAAAAAAAATATTCAAAACAAACTATATGAGTTTAATGTAAAGCACTTACCTGAAGATTTAAGGGGAAGATACGAGGAAGTAAATGTTTTTCTCTTAGATGATGATAAGAATGTTCATGGAGGTATTTTAGGGGAAATATGCTGGAATTGGTTGGAAATACATATCCTTATGATGGATGAAGAACTGCGTGGAAAGGGATATGGGACTAAACTATTACTAGAAATGGAAAGAGCAGCCAAGGAAAATAAATGTGATTTTATTAAGGTGGATACGCTAAGTTTCCAAGCATTAGATTTTTATCGAGATAACGGATATGAAATTTATGGGACATTAGACGGTGTGGGGAGAGATTATAAACATTTCTATTTAAGGAAGGATATCTAATAGATGGAAATAAGTGTGTTGGAACAAAAAATTAATTACTAATGTTTCATTACACATCGTGATGTAATATTATTGAGATTGTTAATACTATGCTAGAGAATGATTGCATAAAGCGAAAAAGTAATCGATCTTATTGAAAGATTCACAGGAAAAGAAGCCATTTTAAGTCTTTTTTAGAATGGCTTCTTTTTGATAATTAGATAGAACAAAGCATGTAATTGAAGGAATAATCCTTACTTCTGTCAAACTCTTATTTCGATTTTTATTTATTCATCTTTAAAATTATTTTCAATAAACGTAGCTTCTTCTTGTGAGCTCATTACCCCATACGCTTTGCCAACAGTTCCACCTTGGTATTCCCAGAAATAATTATGGTCTTGTACGATAGAAGAAAAATCACCATTTTTCCACTTTTCAGTAATCCTTAGCAAATCATCTTTTTTACTAAAATTACTCGTTGAAATAAACTCATAAACTTGGTTAATCGTATTATCGGACATAGGAATGGCTCCCCATTTTTTTTCAGCTTTCACTTTTTGATGAGTCATATTGTGCATTATTTCTATCACTTCTTCTTGTGTTGAACTGGAGTCGAGATCTAATTCATAGATCAATTCTCCTCCTATATTTTTGGTTTGTTCTTCTACTTCTTTTTCTTCTTCTTCTTTGTTTATTTCTTCTTCTTCAGAAATAGTTTCATCTAAAAGCAATTGATGTTCTTGTTCAACTTTTTGTTTATTTGCATGTTCATTTTCTTTCCAATTAACTAAGTCGATTCCGATAATTACAAAAATCAATATAGTAGCTGTAATAATTAATATACTTGCAAATACGATTTTGCTTTTCAAAAAGGTCACCTCTATTTTTTATTGTTTTGTCTAATAAGATGAAGTGAATGGGTCAATCATCATCTTGATTATTATCCATTTCTTACGATTAACAATGGGCTAAATTGTTAATCGTAGCCTTTGATTATGCCCTCAAGTTTTTTTACAATGATGACATGGCATCCAAAGTAAGAAAAGGTATCTTATTCTTCTACCCTCTTAATGTTTATCGATAGCTTTCATTGTATAGGAGAGAAATTACTCCATTCTAAAAAAAACCTTAACTATTTATTAATAAAAGGTTTGGTCATCCCTTTACAAAATCTTCTATCTCTCTGCTTCAGTATGAATGGAGGCTATGTAATGGAACAGCAAGTTAATAAAACTGCCTATAAGAAACTTCCATATTTTTTGAGGGTTTTATTAAATAATCAAATGGTTCAGTAGCTTCTTCTTTTCTCTACCATAATTTTATAGAATTGGGAACGAATATGGAAGAGGAAATGTTAATAATGTTTTTGAATTTGAGGGAGAAGAAGTTTATTAAGCAAAGATTGAGCAAATTTATTTAAATATTCTAGACAAAATTGATAATATTCAGTACTATTAATTTGTGGAAATGAAAAAGGAGTTGTTTTATGCGCAGTTATTCTTAACCATTTTTTTATAGCGAAATTACGTGTGCCTTTAGGTGCTTTTTTAAGTATGATTTTTTCGCTTGAAATGTTAAGAACACTGCTCAGCAACTTATATAACTTTTATGGCAAATAGAACGAGATAGTGCTTTTTATGTCACGTTTTTTGTAAGTTATATGACTGCATGAACATTTGTGTTCATGCAGTCTTTTTTTGTTGAAATTCACTAGTAAGAAGGCAAATGGTGTTGCATAGGGGAACACCGCGGCTAATCTAGCATTTTCCACAATGATGATATTTTTCAAGGGAGAAAGGGCAGGAACTAGGGAATGTTAAAATAATATTTTTAGGAGGAATTGGTGAATGAAAAACTATGTTATTAAGCTAGAAAACATGAATGTTCATATTTCGGAATGGGGGAGTGAGACGAAACCCGTTATCTTTTGTTTACACGGATTAGGTAGCTCAAGTCTTAGTTTTATAGAAATAGCGGAACAGTTAAAATCAGAGTATAGGGTGATTGCCATTGATGGTCCCGGACATGGGAAAACGACGCCATTTCCAGATGCAGCAGCATACGAGATGCCAAATATCATCACTTGGCTCAACGAAGTCATCAAAGCAATCGGAATTGACCAATTTTATTTTTTATCTCACTCTTGGGGGAGCTTCGTCGCCCTATTTTATGTTACGAAATACCGAGAAACAGTCAAAGATATGATTTTAATTGATGGTGGATATCAAACGAAACGTTTATGGGCAGGAACGATGGAGGAAGAAATGCTAGAATACAAGAAGGATTTTGATGAATGTGTTTTTGATAGTTGGGAAGAGTTCATCGACGCCGAAAAACCCGTAACGTCAAGATGGTCTCATTATTTAAAAATGGCAGTGAAAAATCTTGGTGTTGAGGAAAATGGGAAAATACGATGGCATGCAAGTGGAGAAACGGCTGCCAATATTATAAGAGCCATGCATCTTGATGAAACAGAAGATATATATGCCAAATTACCAAAGAACATTTTATTACTAAGAGCGACTTTGCCAATTACAAAAGAAGAGCTTCGGAGGAAAACGAGCGAAACATTCAGAAATAGAGCAGGTGGAAACGTTCAACAAGTCCAAGATGCGACTCACATGCTACATTGGGACCATCCAGCAGTAGTAGTAGATGCCATAAAAAGCCGATGGCCTAAATTGGATAATTAATTATTTACCTCCTATAAAAGAGCTCGATAATATATTAAAAAAATTCATTAAAAATCCTGTTGAAAGGTTAACAGGATTTTTTTCTTATTCCAGAAAAGGGTCATATTCTTAAAGATTTGAATTAGAGGTAATTCAGAAGATTAACTAGTATATAATAGAGCAAACAAATAGTAGCTAATACTATTTCATTTTGACCAGATAAATCTAATGTATAAAATGAACAATGTGAGGTAGCGCCCATTTACATACGATGAAGACAATGCAATCGCAAGAACACGATGGCGTTAGGTAGTGTTCTAAGGGTACGGGTAAGGCTGATTTTATTGCAGCACCAGGAGGAGTAGTATATAAAGCCGAAGATTATTCAAATATGTTGGTGAAAGAAAACAATGGTATTAGTAAGCTATATCATTATACAAATGAAAAAGGGCTTAATGGGATACTAGAATCAGGAAAATTGAACCCATCGACAAAAACATTAAATCCTAAAGATGTAAGATATACTAACGGTCAGTATTTAACGGATGTCGTTCCAGGAGAAAAAACGCTTGGACAACTCTCATACACATTTTTAAGAACACCATGGGGCGGTAAAAGGTTTACTAATTACTTAGAGATTGACGTTAGTGGATTAAATATCATAAAAGGGAGAGATGGAGTATACGCAATTCCTAACGAAGGTGCTTTAGATATATCTAATAGGATAATTAATTACGGGAAATCTACAAAATAATGGAGGTATTTGAGTGGAATTTATTTATTTAGAATGGTTTCACAATTTTCCAGATGAACCAATTAAAATTTTTTCGGAAATCGATAAAGATAGATACGAAACTCGAAAAGTAGAGATCTTTAGAGATGGAACTTACGGGTATGCATATTTAAATATTGAATTTGGTAAAACTGGATTGGGTAAAATACCTTTCCCGGAAAACCTTGATGAAATTAATTCAGATACTCAATTTAAAGCGATCGAAATAACAAAACAAGAGTTTGAAGAAGTGTGGAAGAAATTTGTAAATCAGTAAGTTATGTTAGATTCGCATTATATTATAATTGATGTATCAGGCTAAAATGTGGTTTACTTAGTTCCGAATGATAATCAACTAGACTTTTCTGGTCGAATTATCCGTACAGGTAAAAATTAAAAAGGGGGGCGATAGTATGCAGTTTTTAAAAATAGAATGGATACATGATATTACTGACGAACCGTATATTATTTTTGCCGAGCTTGATGATGTAGGGTATGAAAACAGAAAAATAGAGATATACAAAAATGGCAGGGTTGGTTATGCAACACAATCCAGCGAATTCGGAGGCTCGACTTTGTCAGAGTATTCTTATCCAGCATTTGAGGAGATTGCATCAAACTCGGAGTTTATTCCAGTGGAGATAAGTAAAGAGGAATTTGAAGGTATTTGGAATGAAAATGTAGAAGTGTAGATATATTAAACAACCTTGATTGGTGTAGCCCTAGAAAGTTTTTCGTTTTGGGCGAGGTTGTCGACTAACAAAGGTAGAAAATGGTCTATCTTTATTGAATAAATTCCCATTAATTGATCAGGTGTAGATTTAAAATAAAGTCAAGATGTTAAAAAAAGATTCGATGTTTTTAAAAAAGTCGCGATGCTTATAAAAGAGATACGATGTTTTACCTATTGGAAATACATCCAATGGAATTTTTATGATTAGAGATAGAAACCCTGAACGATTATCTGGTTATTTAAGTAAAGGGCCAGAATGGAATAAATTAATGTGGAAATTATAGTGATTTTGGATTAACTGGGTCTGAAGGTACGACCTTAGATTAAGTATATTCTATAGAGGTGTATTAATTGGATTATGGTGTACTGAAACAGAGAATTGAAACTATAGTAAAGAGAATAAATGAAATAGGTGGAAAAATTACGGATTTAGTAATAGAAAAACCGGCCACACTGCAACAAATAGAGGAATGTGAACGACTATTAGGTTTGTCTTTGCCAAAGAGTTTTAAAAAAGTTCTTCTAGAATTTTCTTCAGGCTTCAATTTCTGTTGGTTTTTTCCAGAAAATTATAAATTGCAAGAGGAATTTAGTGGAATATTTAGTGGAAAACTTCACTGTGGTTTGGGTTTAATTAAACAAGTTGATGACGAAAAAAACAGCTGGGTAGACAAGGTTTTTTTAAATCCAAATGATGAATATGATAAGGTATGGCATAACAAACTAGCTTTTTATGAAGTCGGTAATGGAGACTATATTGCTTTTGATTTAGTTGAAAACGATAATGATGCTTCAGTTATGTATTTAAGCCATGATGACGGAGAAGGACATGGGTATAAATTAGGAGAGAATTTTGTTGATTTTTTAGAAAAATGGTCAAGGATTGGTTTTGTAGGTGGGGAAGATTGGCAATGGTTACCTTTCACTTTAAATCAAACAAGTGGTCTTTTACCAGAAAGTAATTCCGCTAATCATTTTAGAGAATTACTACAAGTTGAAATTTAAGCCTCATTTATTTAAAGGGCGTAACCCAGGAGTATGAGTTACGCTCTTTTTTTGTGGAAAGGACCATTTTGTTGAATAACACTCAACATCCAAATGTTCGATTGAAACTGGGCCGTTCTTTCAAAAGGAGGATTCCTAAACAATAAAGTATTTCCTAAATCAGCTAGGGAAAATGATTAATTTAGCAAAAAGGACTTTCCTATTTTTCTCAAATGAGAATGGTAAAGTCATATAATTGAAACATAGTATTTTATATTGGGGGATGAGAAATATGGAAGGTATATTATTTTTCTTTATCCTATTTTTAGCTGCCCTACTCATTTTCATTAAGCATATAAAATGGTGGATAAAGTTGTTTGTTGCCTTATATTATGGCATTCTTATTTATTTCTTTAGTAAAGGATATAAAAAAATACAGGATGATTATGAACTTTATCGGTCCAAAAATGAGTATAATCCCAATGACCCAGCTGACGTGAAAGCTTTAGAAAACTATTGGGATCCTCTAGCAGATTATGCGGGTAACTTCGAGGTTTTTTTCCACCTCCCAGTATTAATTTTACTTACCTTTTCTTATTACAAATGGATAAAGAATGGAAAAAATAAAACACAGAGAATTCTAATCGTACTTAGTCTCATTCCTGTAAGTTTAATTTATCTTTGGATTGCGATTTTAATAGGAATGTTAGGTTATCAACCTTAATACAGCCCCCTCTATAGTATTTTCTTCCATATCTTCTCCTATATAAAAATAGTTGATTTTGAGGTCGATGACAGCAGCACTGATATCAAAAATACCAGCTAATATAAGTCAATACTTTTTAAGTGATCATACCAAATTTAAGGTGATATAATAAAAATATGCATGAAAAAGAAGCATGCTTGAGGTTTTTGAAAGTTGTGTAATCAATTGTATTGGTTTATGCAGTGTATCTTCGTTAAATCCAATGCACTAGCTTGTTGGCACAAGCTATGATGGCTACTTTGTGAGGCTTGCCCTCACTTTTTTTTGCTTATCTTTACATTTCGATTATTGGCTAATCCACACTGAACAGCTGTATTCCTCAAACATGTTTCTAAAAATAGGGGGTGGACAGTATTGCTGACGGGATCAAGTTCCACGGGTGCGCACGTCCTACCCCGACTACCTAAAGAATAGTCTATAAAAAGAAGGCCAGCCAGTTAAATATCAATCTTTAAAGGGGAGTAACCTTCAATATTGATTTAGTGGGGGGCATTTTTTAGAACATGAATAATGTGCATTTTAAAGATATTGTGATCCTAATGAATACAAAGTTAGAAATATAATATTATAATGGGTTCGGTTTTAGAGTACAAAACACTAAAAAACAATGGAATTAGACCTTTAAATAGTTAGGAACTAACACTGCAAATGTAATATAAATTAACAGTAAAACTAACACAATAAAAAAAGCTAGGATAATCAAGCTCCTTATCCTAAGATTTTAAAAGGCATTTTATTCAACTAATGCTCCCGTTAACGCAATAAATAACGGGCTTCCATTAGCTGATTTAGTACAATAACCCCACCAACCACCCGAATAATGAAAAATTATAAATATGCTTCTTGAGGGTCATGAGAAAGTTCTTCTACTTTTATAAAGTCAAACCTCACTTCTTGATGTTTTCCTTGTGGGCTACATGCATATAACCCCATTTTAACCGAAGAATGTTCTGGAATATCTAAGTGGGCAATACGAATTTGGTGCCATTCTCCGCCGTCGAATGAAAAGTCGACATAAGCATTCTGACCAATTCTTGATATCCTGAAATACAAATATTCAAAATTATAGTTAACACTTTGTGTTGACCAATCAGAATAGCCATGATTTGTGACGACTGCCCCCAATTTACTTAATCCGTTAGGTATATATTCCAATGATGTCTTTATCCATATATCTTCAGAGAACCTCAACATTAATCCTGCTTGGTCATACTTTGATTTTGGTCGTGTCTTTACTTTTGTTGTTATTCTAAAATTTTTACTCGTTTCTGTATAAAGAAAATGTCCATTATCTATTTCAAAGCCATAATGTGTTTTCTTCCAAAAATCGGTATTCTCATCCGTTTTTACCACAAGTTGAGATGAATGTTTGTCTATAAACCATTCTTTTGGTTCGCAAAACCATACTAAATAATCACTTAGTCTGCCACTTTCAAAATATTCATTAATAATTACATTCTTTCCCAAAAAAACACCTCTATCAAAAAGTTTAATAAAATAAACAGGAATAATATTAATATTTTTTTCTTAAATATTCCTGCCCGTTTGTTTAAGAACAGCATTTCACAATCTCTTTAAACATAAAATTTCCATTTACCTTCAGTAAACTATCAAAGATATTTAATATCTTTCAAGGAAAATCCTATATCTGTTATGCCTAATCTTTGAGTAGGGGTTTTACCTTCCTTGGTTTTGAAAGGTAAACAGAAATTGTGATACGTTTTAAGTTTAGTTAATGACATTTGAGCATACTTAGGATTAAAGTTTGAGTAAATATTACATTTTCCATCTCCACGACCCGTCGTCAAAGGACTTTCTAATATAAATAATCATTTTCGGATATGCTGAATAAAATAATTGGTCGCATTATATTAGCATTCACAATTAGTTTTGCAGCTTCCTTTGATTCATACATTTACAAAAATGTATTATTCTACGATCAGGGATATTAGCTAATCTAAGTAGTATCTCGAATTCAAATGTTCGGCTATTGGGCCTAAGAGTTAAACTAAAGGATCCCCATTTTGTTGGTTTGAAGTATTATAGCTCCTTAAGAAATTGTAGATAATCATGAGCACTTTTCTCAATTTCACTCTCAGATGGTTCATATTCTGCTCCATAAAACGCAAAGAATGAACGATAATCTGCTTTGCAATAGATAGCAGTTGTTTTAAATGGAACTAAAATCTGTTCAAGTGTGAATTGATATCTTCCACTTTCACTGTAATCTTCATTTTTTATTCCAGCAGATACAGCCAAAGCAAGCTTACGACCTTCTAATTTATCTCCTTCTGAACCAAAGGCCCATCCGTAAGCAAAAACATCGTCCAACCATTGTTTAAGAAGAGGTGGACAATTAAACCAAAAAATTGGGAACTGAAAAATAAGATTTCCATGCGATTCAACCAATTTTTGCTCTTTTTCTACATCTATTTTCGCATCAGGATAAACTTTGTATATCTCATGGATCGTATACTTTTCGGGATATTTTTTTAATTCTTCAACCCATCTTTTATTAACAACGGATGTTTCTATATTCGGGTGCGCTATGACAACAAGAGTCTTCATTTCTTCCTCCTAAATTTTATTATAAATTCAACATTTCAACCTCTGGATACTATTATAAATCCAGCACTACCAACTATGTAAGTATGCACTATTTTTACGGGTACTTACCTAAAGGTAAGTATTGTTATTCTTTTCTTAATTATGAGGGAGGTGGTTTTTCTTCTGTTGTACGTAGATACCATGTGACTGTTATTAAAATTAATTCAGGTTGATAGTGCTTCCATTTATATTGGTTTTCAATACTAATCACACACCCTTCTTAGAATATTAGTGTAAGCATGCACAAGACTTATTAGTTATTTGAAGCTATTAACATCTTTGTTGCTGATTTTGTAAGTATTAATTATTTCTCAACTATCTTAACAATGGTAGAATTCTTCTTTTGAAAAGTCTTCAGTAAAAGGAATGAAACATAATATATGACTAATATGTTACATTCCTTATTTTTTATAACTTTTTACGATTCTGCTCTTGAAAATATTGTCCAGCCTTTTTATTATGCTTTTGTCCAATTAGGGACTAGCTCAACCCCTGCGGCTTCAAACGTTGTGTATACTGAACAACGCTTATCAACCTTAACCTGTAATTCGTTAATACGCTCATGTGATTCATTTGTATTTACTTTTGAATTTATCGTTATTTTCTCAAAATAAGGTTTAATAGTTTCATCACCCATAAATCCACGTGTATCTAGCTTTCCAACGATATCAAAATCAATTCCTGTAAAATTTGATTTCTTTTGGAACCAAATTGGCTATGAATGACTAATCAATCGCTGGGCATTATAGACAATCCCCATTTAAATCCCAATGATAAGTATAAAAATGTTAATATCAACTATCCCAAAATCTACACGCCTTCTTTTTGTTCATTCAATGGATACATCACGAAACACTTTATCACTTTTATTAACTAAACCTAGTTTCCTATAAAATTTATCTAATAGGATTTCCAGAAATTATGTGAAAATGAAGATGCTTTGAATCTTGACTGATAGTTTGTGAGATAGATTTGTAATTTTTTAGTTGAATATTTTTACATATAAAAGATCAAGGTATAGAATATGAGTGTACACATATTTTTTTTTCTTAAGCTTGAATTGATGAAGAAATTAGGTGTTGGACTAATACCTGTCGTTTCTATGAAAGCAGATTAATTTTTTCCCATTCTCTGTTTAGTAAGTGCTGTTTTGTTTAGTGAAGATCCTAGGCTTGAACAAATTTTTGGAGGTGGCTGCAGTGAAAAGAGTATTAGTTGCTGGGGCAACAGGTTTTTTAGGGCGTTATATAGTAAAAGCTTTAAAGAATAATGGGTACTCTGTAACTGTCATTGTTAGAAATGAAAACAAACTGAAACGACAAGGTAAATTTTTGGAACCTGCAATTGAAGAAGATGTCGATCATGTCATTAACGCTGAAATTACGAATCCAAGTACACTTGAAGGAGTTTGTGAAGGAATAGATTTTGTATTTTCTTCTGTTGGTATAACAAGACAAAAGGATGGATTAGCCTTTAATGATGTTGACTATCAGGGCAATTTGAATTTATTGAAAGAAGCTGAAAAAAGCAAAGTAAAAAAATTCATGTACATTCATGTTTTTCAAGGTGACCAATTAGAAGGGCCGATGACTGAGGCAAAAGAAAGATTTGCAAAAGCACTAATCAACTCTGAATTGGACTATGTAATTATTAGACCAACAGGCTATTTTTCTGATATGACTGAATTTCTACATTTAGTTAAAAAAGGTCGAATTTATTTGATAGGTGATGGGACAAAAAAGTTGAATCCTATTCATGGGGAAGACTTAGCAAAATATTGTACGGCATCTTTTGAGCAATATTCCAACAAAGTATTAGATATTGGAGGCCCTGAAGTATTTTCTCACCAAGATATTGCCAAAATGGCTTTTAACGTCGTAGGGAAAAAAGAAAAGATAACTTACCTTCCAACAATACTCTTTCAACCAATTTTATCAGTTTATAAATTGATAAATAAGCAACAATACGGTATATTTCGCTTTTTCTATCAAGGCATGACAAATGATATGGTCGCTCCAAAATATGGTTCATTGACGTTGAAAGATTATTATGTTCATTATATAAATAAAGAGCTAGAGTGAAGAAGTAACTTGACTCAAAAATTATAATATTAACTAAGGATGTTTTTATGCTTTAATAGGGTACTAAAATTTTGAAAATTAAATGAACAACAAACACAAGAGGGTCTATAAAAACGATAAATGATTGCCTTTAATCTTTTAAAGGGCTCTTTTCTCAAAAAGCGTTATTAATTTCGATTATCTTTAAATAGAGTCTTCGGCTACCGGGCGCTTTTCTGAAATAGAGAAGCACCTTTTCTTTATACATCGTATCTTAGTGTGGAGTAACGAATTTTGATCATTATGATAAAATTAGCTATAAGAATACATTTAGTGAAGGCATTATTGTTAGAAAATTAAATAATGAGCAGTTTGGATGTGTGAAAAATGAGGATACAAGAATTGGTTCAGGAATTAAAAAGTCTCCCCAATTGTATTGTACATCCACCAGGTGGTACACCTAAATTAGAAGAGATTCATGTATTACCAAACGATATTACGGAGTTCTACAACATTTGTGGTGGAATAGATTTATTTATTACTAGTGAATACAGTATTTCTATTTCTTCACCCAATAAGTTTGAATTGGCAAATCCTATTATTATAGGAGAAAGAGGAGAATATGATATATCCTGTGAATGGTACATAATTGGTTCGGATAAAAATAACGATTATATTACTGTTGATCTTAATTCAGAACGCTTTGGAAGATGTTACGATAGCTTTTGGGATAGACATGGTGTAGTTGGAGATTGCTCTATCATTGCAACTTCTTTTACCCAATTATTAGAATTACTTTTAAAGAACCGAGGTCAAAATTTCTATTGGCTTGAGAAGAATTTTACAAGTTTAGGCGATGCGTATGATGATCTATATTAAGCAATTTGGCAGTAGAGTTGAAGGGGATTAGGTTTATAAGAGGAGAGATAATATGGCTACAACATATGTGAACTGGGGAAAAGCAAAAGTGAAGTTGACTTGGATACCTGATAAAAAAATCCCACCAAGAGAATTAATAACAAGTGTTCACGGATTTTGTTTTAAGGATGATAAGCTATTATTGGTGAATTTAAATCATCGAGGATGGGATTTTCCTGGGGGTCATATTGAAGAAGAGGAGACTCCCGAAGAATGTTTAAAACGTGAAGTATATGAAGAAGGATATGTTACAGGCAGCTGCTCTCTTTTAGGTCATATTATCGTTGACCATAATGAAAATCCAGAATGGAATGAAAATAGCCCGTATCCAAAAGTAGGCTATCAAGTTTTTTATCGTATGAACATTGACCAATTTCATCACTTTAAAGCTATAAATGAGTCAGCTGAAAGAGTTCTTATCAATCCAAGTGAGGTAACGAAAACTTATCATGATTGGAACGAATTATACCAAGAGATACTTGATTATGCTTTAAGGCAAAAATAATTTATCTTCAACGAATAGGGCGCTTTAATTAAAGAACATTATACAAATTATCTCGAATACAAGTCTTGGTCAAAAGGGTGATTATCGAATAACAAAGGTAGAAAATGATCAATCTTTATTATAAAAGTCACATTGAATCTTCTGAAGAAGAATGCATTTTAATCATTCTTTTTTTCAAAATCGATTCTTTTGGATAGCGATATTACTACTGTTTATAAGATGTTTTAGATCAAACTTTATTCCATACTAACAACAAAAAGGGATTCAACGACGAAGTTGATTCCCTTTGGAGGTTGTAGTTCTCTTAGCATTATCTCTTATTTTTCACCAAGCTGAAGCTATTATGTCTCATTCAGCCAATTTACTAATTGAGGAATAGCTTTGGCATAATGCTGTAATTCATTTATGGTTTCGGTCACTTGACGAGTGCCAAGCTTCTGTTCTTCATCGTCTGTGCACTCAATCCATAAAGCTCGTTTTAAATTATATTCTAACCACTCTAATTTGCCTAAAAAACCATTGTTTAAAACAATTGTCCAATCTGCATGAAGCTTATCTACGCTCCTTTTATATCCACTAATAAAGGCAAGAAATCTTGTTTTATCAATTTCGCCTTTTTCATGTCCAGACCAGTAAATCGCAGTTTCTACTAAGTCTTGCATTGGATTTATATAGCCCGCTGATTCCCAATCGATGAGAACTGGATTGCCTCCAGTCCACATTACGTTCTTTGAATCTAAATCCCGATGGCTGAGGACCATATTTGATGAAAGTAGGCTCGATGCTTTTTTGGCCATTGCATCCCATTCATATAGCTTATCCATGTTTTTAGCTAGTAGATTTCGCCAAGTTGTTTGTTTTTCTTGTCCTTTTAGTAAAAAGCCATTCCAATCTATTAGTTTTCGATTATTTATTTGGTTATGTAATATTCCAAGCGTTGAAAAATCTGTCTTATGGATATCGGCAAGAATCCCTCCCATTAGGTCACAATGCTTTTGCTTAATTTCATTCTGTTTTAAACTAACCCCATTTATCCAATTGAACACAAGGTAGAACTGATCTTCCATTCTGTGTAGGAAAGCCCCATTCAGTTTAAGTGCTGGTAAAGAAGGGATATGACTTGAGACAAAATGGGCAATTTGTTCTGAATGAAGATAATTTTGCCTAGCCATTGGTCTTTGCATAATTTGTGGATTCAATAATTTAATGGCATATTGTCCTTTTGTAGTGTTCAATCTATACATTTTATGTAAAAGTCCACCTGAAATCGGTATAGGAGCATCGATTAACTCACCAAGTTGACATTGATTACATATTTCTTTAAATGGAAAGTGGTAACTTAAGCTGTTCATTCTCTCATCTCCTTCTATTTAATCATTCTACTAAATATTCATGCTTACAGATATAAAATGAGTTAACGTTCTACTCTTTATAGTGGAATGTCCGACCATTCCAAAGAAACTTCCTAACTCCTATTCTTTTGAAATCATATTAAACGCAAACCCTCAATTGTACTTGCAATTCCTCCGACGATTAGACCAGCAATTATCTACAATTTGTTATATATGCCAGACTACCAGCAAATTTCAATAGTCATGAAGTAGAAGAAACAGTAACAAAGTAAACGCTAATTAATTTCGTAGCAGAGATTTTTAAAGACATGAAAAAGAGCCTTTCTCTTCATTAAACTGATTACACCTTCATATGTTATAGGGGAGGTGAAGAAATGGACAAGCTAAAATCATGTTGCTTGTGTGGAAGTATTATATTTGCTGCCATAGCTATTGGATTTGGTATCAGTTCTGGTGATTTAATACAGGGAATAGCTCGGCAACCAAACTTACAAGATACACTTATCCTAGTATTTATATTAGCATTTGTTTTACCAGCAATATTTCTTTTCATCATTGGAGTATTACTTACTTTACTTTGTAAAAAGAAAAGTCACTAAAATACAAAAGCGTCCAATCTCGAGAATGAGAACGGGCGTTTTTTCTGGCTATTTTTTTCACTGCAATATTTCTTTCTATATTCCAGGATGAGTTAACTTAGTAGGAAGAAACATTCATTTCGAAAAAGACCCATACAGTAATAAAAGGATATGCTCAACAATATTACTAGCATCTTCGTTCCAATACGAAAAGTCACGAATGGTTGATGATTGAGACAAGGTCAATAATCTTGTAAAATAAAAGCAGTCTTACAATAGAAAAAGGTGTGTTATATGAAGAGATATATTGTTATAGGTGCAGGGATTCTTGGGGCCTCAACGGCATACCATCTCGCGAAGGCTGGTGCCGAAGTGACCATTATTGATCGTGAAGATAAAGGTCAGGCAACAGATGCTGCTGCTGGTATTGTTTGTCCATGGATTTCACAACGAAGAAACAAGCGTTGGTACAACCTTGTAAAGCATGGAGCTAAATTTTATCCGCAGCTAATAGAAGAATTAAAGAAAGAGGGCGAAGAGGAAACGGGTTATCAACAAGTCGGTGCCATTAGTATCCATACAGATGAAGAAAGATTAGAAAAAATGATGGCGCGTACCCTTAAACGAAAGGAAGACGCACCTGAAATGGGGGACATTCGACGGTTATCGAAAGAGGAAACGAAGGAAATGTTTCCACCTTTGTCAGATGAATACGCAGCTGTGTTCATTAGCGGTGCCGCTCGAGTTGATGGTCGTGCTTTAAAACAATCTCTACTCCGTGCGGCACAAAAGAAAGGAGCCGTACTGATTAACAAGGATGCTCAGCTTCTTTTTGAACAAACTAACGTTATTGGCGTGCAGGTAGAAAATGAGAATATAATGGCAGATTCCGTTATCGTTACAGCAGGAGCATGGGCAAAACAATTGCTGAAGCCCCATAACCTTACCTTCCAAGTAGCTGCACAAAAAGCACAAATTATCCATTTAGAAATACCAGAGACAGATACAAGTGAGTGGCCTGTTGTTATGCCACCTACTAATCAGTATTTATTAGCTTTTGATAAGGGTAGGGTGGTCATTGGTGCTACTCATGAAGACAATAAAGGATTTGATCAACGAGTAACAGCAGGCGGAGTACATGAGGTCCTACATAAAGCGCTGTTAGTCGCACCTGAACTAACGGACAGTACGATTGTTGAAACAAGAGTAGGTTTTCGACCACATACACCTGATTTCTTACCTGTTTTCGGTGAAGTGCCAGGAAGAAAAGGTTTGTTAGTTGGCAATGGTCTTGGTGCGTCAGGATTAACGGCAGGTCCCTTTTTAGGAGCAGAGTTAGCGAAATTAGCGACGGGCGAAAAAACAACATTACGACCTGAGGATTATTCTGTTGAAGATTCTATATCATGATCAAAAATTGTTAAAACACTTATATTCCCATACCCTCGGTAGGTATAGTATACTATAATAAATGTTAAGTTGTCCGAACACATTGACCCATATAAAGCTGGGAATACATTTTCTTCAGGTAAGTTACACTCAAATACAGTGAAGGTATTTACTATTCGGTAAGTGTTAGAAAGAAAGGGCCTAGTAGTTAACAATGGTTAACAGCAGGCCCTTGAAAATAGGCTTTACTATTTTTAATTTTCATGTTGCATACCCTCGGAGGGTATGGTATATTATATTTAACGGAGGTGGTAAGGTGTCGGAAAACATTGATTCAAATAAAGATGTGAATACATCTTGCGCAGGCGGAGAACAATGTGATATGGAGGGTCATCGCAAGAGTCACCACTCAGATACAGTTAAAAAAAATTTAGTGACCCGATTGAATCGAATCGAAGGACAAATTCGCGGGATTAAAGGATTAATTGAAAAAGATACGTATTGTGATGATGTTATTACACAAATTTCAGCTACACAATCCGCATTAAATAGTGTCGCTAAGCTTTTATTAGAAGGTCATATGAAAACATGTGTACTAGAGCGTATACAAGATGGCGATGAGGAAATTGTAGATGAATTTATGATTACAGTTCAAAAATTAATGAAAAAATAATGGAGGGAAATAATGATGGCAAATACAATTTTAAATGTTGAAGGAATGTCTTGTGGACATTGTGTGAACGCAATTGAAGGAAGCGTTGGGAAATTAAAAGGAGTTAACTCCGTACAAGTAGATTTAAAAGCAGGAAAAGTTCATGTTGACTTTAATGAAGCAGAAGTAAATCTCAATCAAATTAGTGAAACGATTGATGATCAAGGCTATGATGTAAAAAAAGCATCCGTGTAGGTTTCTTGTAACGAGTTCACCTTTCTATGGAAAGGTGAACTCGGATGAAAAGGTGTAAGACACTTTGTGAGGAAAGTAATCGTGCAAAAAAAGCACGGTTTTCTTTCGGAAAGAAATATACCCCATATAGGTATAGGAGGGTTAAATAATGAGTAGTGAAAATAAAGTAGCCAGTCTCCCCATTACAGGCATGACCTGTGCAGCTTGTGCCAATCGAATTGGAAAAGGCTTAAATAAGGTAGAAGGGGTGGAAGAGTCCAATGTAAATTTTGCATTAGAGAAAGCCACCATTCAATATGATCCAGAGCGTGCTGATGTAGCTGATTTCAAAAAAAAGGTGGAGGACCTTGGCTACGAGGTGAAAACAGAAAAACAAGAATTTGATATTACGGGCATGACCTGTGCGGCTTGTTCGTCAAGAATCGAAAAAGTGTTAAATAAGCAGGAAGGAGTAACAGAAGCAAATGTGAACCTTGCTTTAGAGCGAGCAACGGTTGAGTATATTCCTGACATCATTGACACGAAGGATATTATTCAAAAAGTTGATAGCCTTGGGTATGGAGCTACAATAAAAGAAGGAAATGAACAAACAGACCAACGCGAAAGTTTTTATGAAAAACAAAAACGAACATTCATTCTTTCTCTTATTCTTTCTCTCCCATTACTTTGGTCGATGGTGAGTCATTTTGAGTTTACGTCATTCATTTATTTACCAGAAGCGTTAATGAATCCATGGGTTCAAATGGCATTAGCAACACCTGTCCAATTTATCATCGGTCGCCAGTTTTATGTAGGAGCTTACAAAGCACTTAAAAATAAAAGCGCCAACATGGATGTATTAGTGGCTCTAGGCACATCGGCTGCTTACTTCTATAGTGTATATTTATCGATTGAATCAATCGGACGTACAGAGGGTATGGTAGAGTTGTATTTTGAAACAAGTGCCATTCTTATTACGTTAATCCTCCTTGGTAAACTATTTGAAGCAAAAGCAAAAGGACGTTCATCAGAAGCAATCAAGAAGTTGATGGGTTTACAAGCAAAAACTGCTTTAGTGATTCGCGATGGGGAAGAGAAAACGATTGCATTAGAAGAAGTCGTTGAAGGAGATATACTTGTCGTAAAGCCTGGTGAAAAAATTCCAGTTGATGGTGAAATTATTGAGGGCCGCACAGCTATCGATGAATCCATGATTACTGGGGAAAGTGTCCCTGTTGATAAAACAGTTGGGGATGCAGTCATTGGCGCCACTTTGAATAAAAATGGTTCTTTAAAAATGAAAGCACGAAAAGTAGGGAAGGATACCGCACTAGCACAAATTATTAAAGTGGTCGAAGAAGCACAAGGATCGAAAGCGCCAATTCAGCGCCTAGCGGATTACATCTCAGGTATTTTTGTTCCGATCGTTGTTGTCATTGCGATACTCACCTTTATTGTTTGGATTGTGTGGATTGAGCCTGGAAATGTTGGTGAAGCAATCGAAAAATTAATAGCTGTATTAGTCATTGCCTGTCCATGTGCACTTGGTTTAGCGACACCGACCTCCATTATGGCGGGGTCCGGACGAGCGGCTGAATATGGAATTTTATTTAAAGGTGGAGAACATTTAGAAACGACTCATCGAATTACAACCGTATTGCTTGATAAAACAGGAACGGTAACGAATGGTCAACCCGTCTTAACGGACGTGTTAGTTGAAGATTCAATCGATGAAACGACATTTTTATCCTATGTAGGTGCTGTTGAAAAATCTTCAGAGCATCCTCTCGCACAGGCAATTGTCGAAGGGATTGAGGAAAAGGGACTACCACTGGCAGATGCACAGCATTTTGAAGCGATTCCAGGTTACGGTGTGCGTGCCGAAATTGAGGGTGATTCCATCCAAATTGGAACAAGAAACTTGATGAAACAAAATGGTGTTGACATACAACACGTTCTATCTGAAATGGAAGGCTTAGAAAAACAAGGTAAAACAGCCATGCTCGTTGCGATTAATGGGAAGTACGTTGGAATGTTGGCGGTAGCTGATACCATTAAGGATACATCTGAGTCGGCGATCAGTCGCTTGAAAGAGATGGGACTCGAAGTCGTGATGATTACAGGAGACAATCAAAGGACAGCAGAAGCGATTGGCTCTGAAGCGGGAGTAGATCGTGTTATCGCAGAAGTACTTCCTGAGGATAAGGCGAACGAAGTACTAAAGCTTCAAGAAGAAGGAAAAGTGGTTGCCATGGTTGGTGATGGAATAAATGATGCACCAGCATTAGCCGTTGCGGATATTGGAATGGCCATTGGAACGGGTACGGATGTTGCAATGGAGGCTGCTGATATCACCCTAATTCGTGGAGATTTAAACAGCATTGCTGATAGTATATTTATGAGTAAGAAAACAATAAAAAATATTAAGCAAAATCTATTTTGGGCCTTCGCCTATAATACATTAGGTATCCCTATTGCCGCCATCGGGCTGCTCGCCCCATGGGTTGCCGGCGCTGCCATGGCCTTTAGCTCTGTTTCAGTCGTACTAAATTCGTTGCGCTTACAAAGAATAAAGCTATAAACGGATGTAACGAAAAAGAAATCGCTATGATGTAATGATGTGCCGAGTACCCCAATATCAAATTCCTTCATATGGAAGGACGGATATTGGGGAGTTTTTATGTACTTTGTTATCATTTTTAGAAAAGAAGCCATTTTCAATTTTTTTAAATGGCTTCTTTTTATTATTTTTGACCAAATGTGAATGGAGTGTCATTCCAAAATCAAAACAATAATCATGTGCCATCCAATTGTAAAGGTTGGCACATGATTATGTTAACCTTCTATCTTTAATGAAGGGTGTATTACTTGTCCAATATTTATTTGATCAATACCAGAACTGATTGACTATGTGAATAGGAGATAGTGTCGCAAAGTTAAAAAGAGCGTAGCACTTAATGTTACAAGGGCTGTACTATTATAATTTGCTTTGAAGTAGCGGTACAGACGATAGTAATGTTTCTGCTACCTGAACCTCAACCTCCAGTGTAGCAATAATCAGTCCTAATGCTAGTGCGACAGCGGCAATGGCTAAGAAGGGACCAAGAAAGCATAAGCATTTATTGCTGTCTTTAGAACATCCTGTGAATAATAAAATGACCGCAAAAGTAGCAGAAAATAAGAAAACCACAAAAAGAAATAAATTTAGAAGAATTAAAGCCATATCCATAAGTTTCCCCCCTTTATCATGTTTTAATAGTTTATGAAATTCTAGTAAAAAAGGTGCTCGGCAAACGGATAATTGGGAATATAGTCGTGATTGTTTTCAATCAAATTTGATAATTTTTTCCCCATACATTTTGAGACTCTTCCAAAATGAAAGTTATTTGAAAATACCCCATCTACAGGAATAATCATCTATCCAAAAAGTGAACCCTTTATAAAAGAGTCCAATTATGCAATTCTATCAATATACATAAAAATGAATAAAAATAATAAATATTAAATTTAATCATTGATTATTATAGATTAATATGTATAATAATTCATTATCATTAATTTTTATAAGGAGTGTGCTGAATGGACGTAGAGAAAGAGAGTTATATTAAATTAGAGGAAAAAGAACAAATCTTACAGAAGGGCTTTTGGGGATTTTTTATCCCATCATTTTTAGGTGTTCTTCTTTTTTTAGTCCCTTTTTCATTTCAAGGGGAGATCACAATTGGGGTTGGTGTATTTGCTACATATGTACATTCCGTTTTCTTATCCTATTTGCCTAGTTTTATGACGGGGATTATGTTTCTGTCCATCGTTTTTTCCTTATTGACAAAGGGTTTTCAGCCGAAATGGATTATCCAGCATCCGTTTTTCAATAGTTTATTTAATATTAGTAATCTTTGGTTAATGATTCGGATGATAGGAGTACTATTTTCTTGTTTTACTCTATGGGAAATTGGTCCTGAATGGGTTTGGTCTGATGTAACAGGCGGAACGATGTTAAATGTTCTCATTCCAGTCTTAACTACATGGTTTTTATTTGCTGGACTGTTAATGCCCCTTTTACTAGAGTTTGGATTAATGGATTTTATCGGAGTGCTGCTGCGAAAAATAATGGTTCCATTATTTACATTACCCGGACGTTCAGCTATTGATGCGGTAGCATCTTGGATGGGGAGTGGAACAGTAGGTGTTTTAATTACGATTAAGCAATATGAAGCAGGGTACTACTCAAAAAGAGAGGCAGCGGTGATTGCTACTAATTTTTCGGTTGCATCAATTGCCTTCAGTCTCGTGATTATCCAGTTCATCGGGCTTGAGCATATGTTTGTTCCATTTTATTTAACGGTATTTATCGCAGGTAGTTTAGCCGCCATTATTTGCCCAAGAATTCCTCCATTATCTAGAAAAGAAGATACTTATTATGAACTTGTTGGAAAACAAATAAATGAAGATGTTTCAACTGGAAAATCTAGTTTTGCGTCAGGTGTTGAACAAGCGATCAAGAAAGCAGAACAGGTAAAGAGTTTTACAAATATTTTTAAGCAAGGGGTTCAAAATGTATTGGATATTTGGTTTGGTTTAATCCCACTTGTTATGGCACTAGGTACATTAGCTCTAGTTGTGGCTGAATATACGCCGTTGTTTACTATTTTAGCCTACCCAATCGTCCCAATTCTTACGTTATTGCAGCTTCCTGAAGCACAAGCCGCAGCACCCGCAATGATTGTTGGCTTTGCCGATATGTTTTTACCTGCTGTTCTTGGTAGTGGAATTGAAAGTGAATTAACGAGATTTGTTGTGGCGGTCATGTCTTTAACACAGCTCATCTATATGTCTGAAATTGGGATATTGTTGCTAAAGTCTAAAATCCCTTTGCGCTTCTCGGAGCTCTTAATCATTTTTATTCAGCGTACGTTCATCACTTTACCTGTGGCAACTGTCATTGGTCATATATTGTATTAATAGAAGAATACTAGAAAGAATGGTGGAATGAGAATGTTCGAATGGGAGAATTTAGTGAAAGAAATGCCGGATTTACTAGCACCTAGTATGGCAAAAGATCATCCAAATTTGCCAGTAGTAAAAGAAGAAGGCTGTTATTATTACGGAGCAGATGGAAAAGAATATTTAGATTTTACATCGGGAATTGCTGTTACGAATGTAGGGCATCGCCACCCAAAGGTAGTTCAGGCGATAAAGGATGCGGCAGATTCACTTACACATGGCCCTTCTGGAGTAATTATGTACGAGTCGATATTACGCTTAGCAAAGGAATTGGCGAAGGTTCTTCCAGGAGAACTAGATCATTTCTTTTTTGCAAATAGCGGAACGGAAGCGATTGAAGGAGCTATAAAGCTAGCGAAATATGTGAAGAAACGACCTTACGTGATCTCATTTACAGGCTGCTTTCACGGACGAACAATGGGAGCATTAAGTGTAAGCACATCAAAAAGTAAATATCGGAAATGGATGCAACCCTCTGGGCTTGTTTATCAACTTCCATATGCTAATGTAAAGGAAGTACCCGTTGGCGAAGAACCGGTTTCATATGTTGTAGAAAAATTGGAACAAGATGTTTCAAAGTTATTTAAGTACCAAGTACATCCTGACGAAGTGGCCTGTATGATTGTTGAACCAGTTTTAGGTGAAGGGGGCTACATTATTCCTCCAACAGAATGGTTACACAAGGTTCGTGAAATTTGCGACAAGTTTGGTATATTGCTTATTTTTGATGAAGTCCAAACAGGATTTGGCCGAACGGGCAATTGGTTTGCAGCCCAAACATTCGATGTACAACCAGATATTATGGCCATTGCAAAGGGAATTGCCAATGGGCTCCCTTTAAGTGCTACCGTTGCTTCAAAAGAGTTAATGAAACAGTGGCCATTAGGATCCCACGGAACAACATTCGGAGGGAATCCCATTTCATGTGCTGCTGCATTAGCTGTGCTTGAAGTGATAAAAGAAGAGGAGTTACTAAAAAATACCCAAGAAGTTGGGGAATTTGCCGTACATGCTTTACAACAATTAAAAGTGAAACACTCGATCATTGGTGAAATACGTGCTGTAGGGCTAATGATCGGTATCGAAATCGTCCACCCGGGCACAGGGGAATCAGATGGAGAAGCTTTAATGCGCATACTAGATCTCTGTCTAGAAGAGGGGGTATTATTTTATTTCTGTGGACCAAATCATGAGGTTATTCGAATGATTCCACCGTTAAGTGTGACGAAACAACAAATACAAACAGGTATTGATATGCTCGCTAGAGCCATTGAACGATATGAACAAGAAGGAAGGAAATGACCTAAGTGACGAATGAAGGGTCTCTCATTTCTGTTTCTGCCTATGGATGTAGTGTAAAAAGGAATTTTCAAAAAGAACCTATCTAAAAAATTGATAGGTTCTTTTTGTATAGTAGGTGACTGCTATCGTTAATTACCTACTGAATGAAGTCGTTGTGTCTGATGTTCTAAAAAATATCTTCTTGAAGGGAATTTGTCCCTTTTTTTCTTTTTACTTATTTTTGAATAATTTATAATAGATAAGTGTTATGATAATTCTAACAATATTATGATTTAAGGAAGACTTCCATGTCGGAGCTTTTAGTAAATGTGATTCAAATAAGAGATACTTCATTTAATATTGGGTTGAAATTCGGTAAGAATATACAAAATAGTCCACTGTTAAAAGTTTTTGACTCAATTACAAAACCAGAAATAGACTATAAGAATGTACAAGCCATTTTTTCTACCCTAGCTGCTCATTTACTTGAAGAGTTGGAAGGATTAGCTAGTGGGTTAGAGGTGTCTACTAAAAAGTCGGCTTCCTTGTTTAGTGGCTATGATGTGCCGAGGACAGAAGCCATGGGCTGTTCTGCAATCATTACAAAAGATTATTATGTAAGGAATTATGATTTTTCTCCGGATTTATATGATGGGGTATTTAGTTTAGTTCAATCGGAAGCTGCTTTTGCAACAGCAGGTTATAATCTTCAAATTTTAGGTAGGCATGATGGAATAAACCAAAAGGGGTTAGTGATAGGATTACACTTTGTTAGTAATAATGGGTACTCAAAAGGAATATCTCCTTGGACTGCAATTAGGATGGTTTTGGATATATGTTCTTCAGTCGATGATGCAATTCAAATGCTAAAAGAAATTCCGCATTCAGCTTGTTATAATTTTTCACTTGGTGACCCAATGGGCAATATTGCAGTAGTAGAAGCTAGTCCAGATAAAGTGCTTGTAAGACAAGGACAATCATTATTATCTTGTGTTAATCATTTTCAGGACGAGAAGTTAAAAAATAACAATAGACTATCTATTGAAGGTTCGGTAAAACGAGATAACTTTATTCAAGAAATATCTAAGAAAAACCTCCCACATCAAAAAATGTTTGATCATTTAAAAGACATAAATTCACCATTATACTTTACTGATTATGAAAATTTATTTGGAACTATGCATACTTTATCATACTCTTTTGAGCATTCTAGAATTAAGACGACGATTGCACAAGGTGACCATGTCTTAGATTTCAATTTTCAAGATTGGGTTGATGGCGAGGATTTAAAGGAAGAAAGACTAAGAGGTAAATTAGATTCATATTTTATTTCTAATTAAAGGGGAGATTTGATTGTTTTATAGAAGAAAGTTTTATATTGTGAAGAATGAATTTGTAGAACCATTTAATCATCTTTTCAACAACATAAATCTGCCTAATCAACTTAAATACGGATCTCGTTTAGTCGGCCGATGGATGAAGGATAATAATAATGGCACTGTAGAAATTTTTGCTATATGGGAATACGACAGTTATGAAGATTATGTAGAAATTGAAAAGAATGTTCGAAGTGATAAAGCACATCTTAAACGTATAAAGGATTGGTATGAAAAAAATGGAGGAAGAGAATTTGTCCAAAAGAAATACTTTTTAGAAGTGAGAAATGAAGCTTTAGAGTCTACTGTTTAATGTTAAATGTTAAATAAACTATCATCACAGTTATGAAAGTGCTTATAACAACGAACGAAGTAATTCAAATAAAACAGAAGGGAAATCATCTCTCCTTGTTCAAATATGTCTCTTTGTGAAAGTAGAGTATTCCAGGAGCAGACTATGGGTTTTATTGAAGATTTACGTTAGGTAGTTGGCAACCAGCCATTAATTTTAATTGGAGTGGCAGTGGCTACAATAAATGAAAAAGGCGAATTTTTATTACAAAAACGGATTGATGGAGCTTGGTGAGTACCAGGAGGATTTGTTGAATTATGAGAATCTACGGAAGAAGCAGGAAGAAGAGAAGTATTAGAGGAAACTGGCATCGAAGTAGGTAAACTTGATTTAGTAGGTGTTTTTCAGGAAAAGAGCATTTTGTTAAATTACCTAATGGTGATGAATTCTATCCAGTTACAATTGCGTATATTTCAAAAGAAATTAAAGGTGGAGTTCTCAAACCAGACGGTCTAGAAACTACAGAAGCAAAATTTTTAAAAGTATTTGACTTACCAGAAGGGCTAAATCCTATAATAATGAACCTAATTAACCAATATTCTCTGTCAATGTCACAATAATTGATCACAAACTGTTAATACGTCCGATAGACAAGATTAGAACTTCCGTATAATAGGAAGTTCTATTTTTGTGTAGCGCAAAAAAATGAGCAAATGGTTCTTATAAAGTGTGAACAATCAAATACAATGATACGCTGATAGCTCATTATTTTTGGTCGTTAATCCATAACTGATTAAAATCAACATAGCCAAATGAATCAAATTGAATGTTTTGAATCATCGGATGAAAGGAACGATGCTTGATTGGATGATAAAGGTATAAAAATAAATTTTCTTCTTTTATATAATGTTCTGCTGCATCGACCCATTCATCTCTTACTCTGCCATTTTCAGCTTGTTTCATTTTATTAAAATAGATTTCTAACCGGTCGAGTTGATGGTTTGATAATAGACGGTTAAATAATAACGCTTTATTGAGAAAAGCACCCATAAACGAAAGATGATAGTCTATTGAAGCGACTTCACCGTGAATGATAAGGTCAGCATTTTCTTCAATTTTAGAATCATAATACTCTTCAATTGAAAAAGTGGTGATGTCAATTGTTACGCCTACTTTACTTGCTTCCTTCTTCAACCACTGGGCTTCCTCTACATAGTCTGTTTTGTCAGAAGTGTACAGTGAGAGAGGCTTTCCATTATACCCAGCAGCATGCAATAGTGCTTTAACTGCTTCCTTTTGTAACGATGACTGACTAGATTTCCAATAAAAATAACTGGATGCTTCAAAAAGAACCGAACGACCTAAATCCTCCCAGAGCCGTTTCATGTCAAATAAATGGTACATAGCCATTCGAAAGGAAGGGTGATGGACAATAGATTGTTTCGTAAAGTTAAAGGCTAAAAAGCGAAATCCTACTTCAAGCGATTGCTTTTGGAGGGGGTGTTCTCCTTCTTCGTCTTCAACTTTATACGTAATAGAAGTGGTCGTTTCTAATGGTACACGATAAATTTCAACTCTATCTAATAATGGTCTTGTTAAAAAATAGTCATCGAATGCTTTTAAAGAAAGCAATGAATCCGTACGTTTCTCGAGTTGAAAAGGTCCAGTTCCTATCCATGAATATTCATCAAAAGGTTCATTAATCGGTAAAATGCACAAGTTATGAGAACTAACATACCGAATAAAAAGTGGGTTCGACTGTTTAAGGGTAAAACGTATTGTGTAAGGAGATTCACAAGTGATGCTCTCGATATCCTCAACAAGCCAGAAATGCGGTGAAGAATGGTCACGGAAACGCTCAAATGTATATTTTACGTCTTTACTCGTTAGCACATGGTGGTTATGAAATTTAATGCTCTTCCGTAAGTGAAAAATCCAGGTTCGGTAATCGTTTTCTACTTCCCAATGATGTGCGATATGAGGCTTAACAATGTCTAATTCTTGATTATATGTTACTAAGCGATCTCCCAATTGTTGTAATAAGTATGTCTCAAAGGTAATAGAAGCGTTTAAGGGATCGAGTGTTGTTAATTTTCTCGTCATAATGGTTCGTAGCAAATCAGTTTCAGAATGTGAATGCTGAAACCCGAATAGCTTTTGTACTTCTTTTGAAACATTCATAATCCACGTTTTCGGAATGGGAAGCTGAAATAGTTGAATAATGTCTTCTAGCTGATCATTTGCTACTAATTGAAGGACTTCAGCCTTCACTTCCTCTTGAAAAGGGTGGGAAAAACGAATGATGGATGGATTTCCTCTTCCTTTACCAGGTTGATAGGCGAGCAACGCTTGCTCAGCAAATTGTTTAAGTTTCCTCTTCACATTCTTTTGAGAGCAGTACCATAAAGTCTCCAATTCTTTTAATTTGAATGTAACGTGCTGATCATGCTCTCTCGGATAGAATTTAGCCCTCATCTGCATGTATGT
Source organism: Bacillus spongiae (assembly GCF_037120725.1). NCBI lineage: Bacteria > Bacillati > Bacillota > Bacilli > Caryophanales > Bacillaceae > Bacillus > Bacillus spongiae. Next base: position 110,172 of record NZ_JBBAXC010000005.1, on the reverse strand, counting down.
ATAGCTCTTCATTATATTTCTCCTTTTACTTCCTGCTGCAAAGTCTAGTTCATTCTATTTAAAAGGGGACATTTATGCATACATTATACCCTTTTTTTCCTTCATTAGAAAAAAGATAATAAAAAGGGAGATATTCAATGCTCTCATATAGCTCTGATAAAAGAAAGAATGGCAAAATACAGATAAAGAGAGTGAAATAGAAGAAAGAGAGGGTGCATGAAATGAATAAGCAATGGAGTGAAGTTGATCATTATATTACGCATCATTTAATTAAAGAGGATGCTACCTTAGAAGAAGTGCTTGAAGCAAATAAAGCAGCGGGGCTTCCAGCAGTAGATGTTGCACCAAATCAAGCCAAATTTCTCTATATACTTGCCCTCATAAAAGGAGCAAAACGAATCCTAGAAATCGGTACACTAGGAGGCTACAGTACAATTTGGCTTGCAAAAGCTCTACCGAAGGATGGGAAGCTTCTGACATTAGAATACAACCCAAAGCATGTAGAGGTAGCAACGGCAAATATAACAAACGCTGGTGTAGCGGACCTTGTTGACATTATAACGGGTCCTGCCCTTGATACACTATCTTCATTATATTACAATGAATCAAGTAAATTTGATTTAATTTTTATCGATGCAGATAAAGAAAATAATGCCGAATATTTAAAATGGGCGATAAAATTATCGAAAAAAGGAACGGTTATTATCGGGGACAATGTTGTTCGAAAAGGAGAGGTAACCAATTCTTCAAGTTCTGATCGTAAAGTTCAAGGAATCCGCCGCTATTATGAAGCCCTAGGACAAACCCCGAATCTCATTTCTACAGCAATTCAAACAGTTGGAGAAAAAGGGTATGATGGTTTTTCTATTGGGGTGGTGAAATAAGGACAATAGAGGAAAATTCCACGATGTAATTTAGTACATAGTAATGTAGATAGGGGAGCTAGTTATGGAAAAAGCAATGATTTTCGACATGGATGGTACATTATTTCAAACACATAAAATTTTAGAAATTTCACTAGAAGATACATTCAATCACTTACGATCTATCGATTTATGGGATTCAGAAACACCAATTAATAAATATAAAAGCATTATGGGTGTTCCTTTACCCGTCGTGTGGGAAACGCTATTACCAAACCATGATAAAAGCATACATAAATATACAGATGAATATTTTCTAGAAAGATTAATAGAAAACATAGAAAGAGGTAAAGGTGCGTTATACCCAAATGTAGCAGAACTATTTAGCTATTTAAAAAATGAAGACTATGCCATTTTTATTGCTAGCAATGGGTTAACAAAGTACCTTCAGGCGATTGTTCGTCATTATGGACTAGATCAATGGGTGACAGAAACATTTAGTATTCAACTAATTGACTCTCTTGATAAAGCAGATTTAGTGAAGCTAATTGTAGAGAAATATGACATAAAGCAGGCTGCAGTTGTTGGAGATAGACTGTCAGATATTCTTGCTGCGAAACGTAATGGATTCAAAGCAGTGGGCTGTCAGTTTGATTTTGCCCAAGCCGATGAACTAGCGCAAGCAGATTTGATCATTGAAGATTTATTGGAGATTCAATCCATTTTAGGAAGCGATAACAAATCGCAGTTACTACCATTGTAGTATGCGCAACCCATATAGGGGTTTATTTAACCATAGCAAAACTCAATTTAGTGAGCTGGATTAATAGTAGTAATTGCCTATAAGAGTAGTCGTTCATGGTTTGTATTCGAAAGATTACCCTTGAAAAAGTCCACCTATATAACTATTTGATACATAAGCAACTTGAGTTCTGATGAATTAGAACTTTGGTTGCTTTTTTCTATTGAAAAATACTCTTTAAAAACGGCAAGATCTTTTACCGTAGCTATTGTACAAGGGCTTTTTGTGGTTTTAATTAATTTAAAAAAAGGTAGCACAAATGACCGATGTGGAGCATATGCTTATAGTGCACCAACGTACTAGTGCACTAGTATCATGGTTTTCTATTGTCAGGGGGGTGTTCAGTGAAGATTAATTTTGATAATCCTACGCCCATTTACGTACAAATCATTGATGAAATGAAAAGAGCTCTTGCTCGAGGTGAACTGAAGCCTGGTGAAAAAATTCCATCACAACGTGAAAGGGCAAAGCTTTCCAAAATTAACCCTAATACGGTTCAACGGGCGTATCGGGAGATGGAGTTGATCGGAATTACAGTGACGAATCGAGGAAAGGGAACCTTTATTACGACAGATTTGACGACCATTCAATCGATACGAAATGAAATGGCGAATGTCGCAAGTCAAACGTTTGTGGAGGAAATGACTTCGCTTGGTTTTCAAGTAGAACAAATCCAACAATACTTTGAGGACTTTCTGAAAATCGAACAAGATAGGGAGGAAGGAAGAAACGATGAATAACGATATTTTACTGGAATTATCGGAAGTAACAAAAAAATATCACTCATTAAATCAAGCGTTAATGGGAATAAATTTACGAATTCAGAAAGGTTTCATTATCGGCTTAATGGGCCCGAATGGCTGCGGGAAATCGACTTTACTCAAAATAATGTCAGGTATTAGTCGTCCAACGTCAGGGGAGGTGCTGATTCAACGAAAGAAGCCCTCGGTTAAAACGAAAGAAATAATCGCTTATTTGTCAGATCAAGATTTCTTTTATTCCTGGATGACGGTAGAGGAAACAATCCATTTTTATAGTAGTTTTTACGCGGATTGGGATAATCGGAAAGCGAACAAACTAATGAGACTTTTCGAATTGAATAATGGTGATAAACTATCCCATTTATCGAAAGGGATGAAAGCTCGTCTAAAAATAGTACTCGTTTTGGCTAGGAAGGCATCCCTTGTATTGCTCGATGAGCCTCTTTCCGGTATTGACCCCCTTTCCAAAAACAAAATTCTCTCTTCCATTATGAATGAATTTCGATTAGAAGAGCAAACGATCATCCTTTCAACTCATGATGTATGGGATGCGGAGTCCCTATTTGACGAAATCATTTTTATGAAAAACGGAAAGGTTATCGTTCATGAGAACACAGAACATTTGCGAAGGCTTTATAAAGGGTCTATTGATGAATTATGGGAGGAGCTGTAAAGCTTGAAATATATTTGTTTATTGAAGAAGGAACTTCGTTTTGTCTTTCCAACAACGCTTATTTTCTCCATATTAATGATAATAGATCACGTATTTGTAAGTAGTAAAATGGGCTCTTGGGACTTGCTTGGTCAAATGATCGGTGCTTTTGTCATCCCTCTTTTACTGATTCCTGTTTGGAGCACCTATTTAATGTATTCTATACTTTCTAATGAATGGAAGCAAAAATCCATCTATATGCTGATGAGCTTCCCAGTAAGAGGGTGGACCATTTTGTCAATAAAGATTGCAGCTATTTTTAGCGCAATGGGGTTCGTTCTTTTAGTAGGAATCGCGAGCGGCTACATTTTCTTTCATGAACAGTTAACTTCTTTACTACCTCATTTATTCTTCATCTCATTCTCTTTCATCGCACTTTTTTCACTAACGCTAGCGGTTATTGTTACTTTCTCCTTTTTGCTAAGCCGTGTAATGAAACATTTCCGATTGGTTACTTTTTTGACAACGTTTCTCGTCAGCGCATGGGGAATGATTGAAGTGACTTTATGGCTATCACCTTTCATTAGCTGGTTGCCTATTCTTACGTGGAATTTACCTGAGGCAGGACCTATTTTATTTCATCTATCAAGCCTCTTGATTTTAGTGCTTTTCAGTGGAGGATTATTTCTATTATGTTGCTTGATCTATGATAAACGAATCGAGGTGGACTAATTGATAAAATCAATGGCTGTTTGGTGTTTGGTCATAATTGTCGGGTATGCTTTCTTTGTTCTGTCCCAAGTTCCTTTTCAAATGGGATTTTTAGGAGGGTTTACAGGAATCAATATAACGATTGCTGCACTGTTACAAGGCATTTTAGTCATTCCTATTATTTATTGGGGGCTAAAGTATTTAAACCTGAATTTTAAAGAGATTGGGTTTACGACGGATAAGTGGAAAGAAGATGTTTTTCTCGCCGTGGTTGTGACGGTTATTCGATCCGTTATCTTTTTTATCTGGATTATTCCATATACAGATCACTCGCGTGTTCTTACAATGTTAGATAATAATTGGCAAAATATTATCTGGATGATTCCATTAGTAAGTATTATTGGCCCTCTGACTGAAGAACTATTTAATCGTGGTTTTTTTATCGGAGGAATTGCTGCTATTTTTCGTGGCTCTAAAATTGCCATCATTGCCGCAGCTCTCTTAGGGGTTTTCGTCTTTTCTGCCGGTCACTTACCAGGTAATACGATTGAATGGATCGGTATTCTGATTCCAAGTATCCTTTACACGGGTCTATTTTTATGTACGAAAAGGCTGACGGCTTCCATCGTGACACATAGCTTATGGAATACGGTTGCGACACTCTATATTTTTTGGATGTATTTGTAACAAATGGTCATACTACTCTTGAATAGCATTTCTATATTTGTGAAATCCTTCTATATGAAAATAGTAACTATCCATATTATTTAAGATTTAATCCTCATTAATCAATTTGTAGTAATGATTTAGTGTAGAGTTGATTTGTTTACAGATCTACTTCTTTTACGAGGACCCCTCTCATGGACTCTTCTCATGATGTAAATTCGTTGTGCGGCTGGGAGAGATCCTGGCTATTTTATTTAATTAATTTAATCTTAAACTTGTGTAACACTAACTTGACCACTATTATTTACTGTCATTTTGTACATTGATCCATTTGGCGAGGTTATATATATCCCGTCAAAACCAACTTCTGAAGGTAATAGCACTTTACCGGTTATGCCATCTACGTCGTTGTTTGTTAATTGAATATTAGAACAAGTAACAGTAACTTGAACTCCATATGAGTTTGATGATTTTAATATAATATTTTCCATAACCTTTAAGTTACTAGATTCAGTCCCGATAAATATCCCACTTCTTGTATTAAGAGTTTCAGTGCCACACTTTTCAATTAGATTATTTCGAATTACCCCTCTATCAATTCTCTCCAGGTTTATTCCTATTCTTTTGGTTTCTTTAACAGTATTACTTATACAATTAAAGTTCTTACTCGATTGTGCATAGACCATTTCAAGAGAAGTAATATCAATATTATTAGCCTTAAAAGTAATATTCTCTGAGTTTCGAACCCACAATGCTCTCGAAGTATCAAAGAAAAAATTCTCACTAATGTTCATTGACTCACAAAAATTAACATAAATTGCTCCGCCTATAGCATTGTTCAAATTTTTGAAAGTATTATTTTTTATTTGTACATTTTTTGTTAAAGCTCTTTCGACTCCATTGATGGATACTGGCGATATATTTCCTATTGTGCCATCGATAATATTATTGTTAATTAGAATAGACTCACTAGCCTGAGAATCATTTGAGGAAGCCGCAACATTGATGGCCCCAAAACAAGATTTAAATAAATTTCCTTCTATTAAAACATCTTTAAACTTTAAAATTCTAAGAGCTCTGTAAGTACAACCATCAAAAGTGTTATATAGGATTTTGATATGATTCGGAAAAATATCTCTAACTGACGCATGATGACCTATTGCACATCCCCATGACATTGTATTTTGTGTTCCACTAGCTCCAAAATAACAATTTCGAACAACAACATCTTTAGTAACAGTATTATCGTGCTCACCAAATGCAGGAAACCCTCCTGCTGTTTGGATGTCAATTTGTATGGCCTCAGAATAATTTCTACTTTGATCTGGTCTATCTCTATAACCTATAAAACTACAATCTTCAATCAAGATATTCTTTGTACCAGATAAATCTAAAGCATGACCTGCATATATATCTTTAATTGTAACCCCCTTAAGTCTAATATTCTCAGCGTGGGACAAACTAAATCCACTGCATTCGAAATTATAATTTATGAGGTTTCCATCAAAAACCCCTCCTTCAATGAAAATGTTCCCTTCCCCGTTGTACCCTTTATACATAGATCCATCTACTCCATTTTGCATAATTGATGCAGTATGAGATCTTAAGATTACGGAACTACTAGATAATTTTAAATATGTGTTCTTATAAATAATCAATTTTCTCGTTACTTTATATCTTCCAGGAGGAAATAGTATATTGACGGACCCTTCAATCTTTGCTAAGTTAAGAGCATTTTGGATTACATCAGTATCATCAGTTACCCCATCACCAACTGCCCCAAAATTTTTAATATTCTTAAAAAATGAATCTTCTAAGACGGATCTCATTTTCATTGTTATTTTTCTCCTCATATTTATATATTTTTTAAATTATATTTGATTTAGATTTTCAATGAGTTACTAAATTTTTTTTTATTCCCTCCCTATTGAATAGTATTTTTTCCTATTCAATATGTTAAGTAGATTGTTCAAAAAGCTTCTAGATATCGATGATTACTAAAATGTAATAGGATGATAATGGGGCGAATAAATTCAACCCTACATAGTGCGGAGTACTAGTGTTTTATATTGTAAGACGCATATAGTTTCATCAGATTGTTAATTTTTGCTGTCTGTATTTTGTTAGAGGAGCCAACTAAAGAACAAAACAATGTATAGGTGAGCATCATGAACTGTAAACAAATGGGTTCATTCTTTCAATCTGTGTAAAGCAAGAGGTAAGCTGTACGGTTATCCAAAAAGGAAGTTATTACTATTGTATATATTAATTGTATTCGGTGAATCCTGTTTAAACACAAATTCTTGTTCAAGAAGATTAAACAATTTTTCTCGTTTAGTTTTTTCACGCAGTCAAAAATAGCCTTGTATTCGTGGTGGATATTTACAATTTAAATCATTTTGATAATTATAAGGTAACGCTACTGTTAAACTTATTTTGAATATTCATCTCCTTCTGCCACTAACTGTTACAAGGCATTTTAGTCATTCCCATTATTTATTGGGGGCTAAAGTATTTAAACCTGAATTTTAAAGAGATTGGGTTTACGACGAATAAGTGGAAAGAAGATGTTTTTCTCGCCGTGGTTGTGACGGTTATTCGATCCGTTATCTTTTTTATCTGGATGATTCCATTAGTAAGTATTATTGGTCCTCTGACTGAAGAACTATTTAATCGTGGTTTTTTTATCGGAGGAATTGCTGCTATTTTTCGTGGCTCTAAAATTGCCATCATTTCCGCAGTTCTCTTAGGGGTTTTCGTATTTTCTGCCGGTCACTTACCAGGTAATACGATTGAATGAATCGGTATTCTGATTCCAAGTATCCTTTACACGGGTCTATATTTATATACGAAAAGGCTGACGGCTTCCATCGTGACACATAGCTTATGGAATACAGTTGCGACACTCTATATTTTTTGGATGTATATATAACATCGTGACAGTGCCTCCAATTCCATTCCGCATTTAGAGTAAATAGCACCTAGTCTACTAGGTGTATCAGTTTGTCTATTATATTATTCTACGTTTGTTTAAAGCTCTTCCTTGTTATATTCACCGTTTATTTACGTAGGAATCCACTTCATGTAGTGAATCATTTGATTCAGAAGTTTTAGAGAGGACTCGCTTTGGTGGTTGTATTTTTTAAGTAGTAATTTTTTGTAATAAGGCTATCACTGAAAAGCAAATGAAATCGAGAACGGTTTGAGCCACAGGAATCTACGTAAAAAATGAGAAAGTGATAAATCCTTACCTTGATCAACGAGTCATTCTTCTAAATGTCGAGTGCTGAAAAAAGAGTAGCGCAGAAATACACAATTATTGTTGTAAATTTTGCGCTACTTACAGCATTCAATTATTGGAATTTTCATTACGTTAGAAAATATAGACTAATATGATTCTTTTCTGAAGCATATCCCTCAAAGAGAAGGTAGTTATGAAATGTTATTGAGGGATGTTTCTTTGAGGAGTTGTCATATAACTTTTCAGCATTAGCGACATATCCTGTTCGTTTAGTTGAGGAACCTGATAAAAGCCGTTCTTATTTTGGTAAAGGAAAATTTCATAGCTCATTTCAATAAAATTAGGGACATTGTATGTTACGGCTCGACGTATTCCAGGGTTGGTCATCTCGAGAGCAGTCATAGCAAAGAGAGAGGCTAAAGCCTTCGTGTGACCAAGCATGTAAGAAGAAAGTCCTTTGTCTGTAAGGTCATTGACCGATTGATTCGGTTTTTTCGGTGCGTTCGGCTTTATACCATATGTGGTGGTATGGGACTGGGACATAGTATAGGTTTTCATTGGAATGTTAGGCTCGTGCCCTGTTTGAAAAATCTCGACTATCGTATTATACATTGCTGTAACGAATGCTGATTGACGAATTAGGATTTCTTTTAGTTCAGGGTCCTTAATATGTTGGTCGTATAGCTGGTATTGATCAAGCATGTTGATAATCCCCGATAATATTTCATGAACGTCGAAGAGTTCATGTCCACCATGGTTTTTGTTCTGAAGTTGATTGAACACGTTTGGTGGTACTTGAGTACCGGGTTGTGGTGGTAGGTTGGATGGTCCTTGATTGTGCATAAATTATCCCTCCTATAGATAAATACATAATATTTTTCAATCAAAATGACTTAATACTCTCTAGCATGTCCGAATACAATTAGAAGAAGTCAATTTTAAGGTGGTCAAACATGAATATATTTATAGGCTACGTTATTTTAGGGTTGTCTCTGTCAGCACCAATGGGTCCAATTAATGCTGCTCAATTGGATAAGGGAATTCGATTTGGTTTCTTTCATGCCTGGCTTGTGGGAGTAGGTGGCATGGTAGCAGATGCAATCTTTATGCTCCTTATCTATTTTGGAATTGCTCAATTTGTTGATACGCCCGCTATTAAATTATTTTTGTGGCTATTTGGTTTTTTTGTATTAACCTATACAGGAATCGAAAGCATCTTAAAATCTGGAACACACACATCATTTTCTCGCCAAACACAAGACGAAACGAAAAGGAAAGCATTTCGTACAGGCTTCTTTATGGCAATTTCCAATCCATTAAGTATTTTGTTTTGGCTCGGAATTTATGGATCTATTTTAGCTCAAACATCTAGTTCTTATGAAAACAAGTACCTATTCTTGTATAGTATGGGGATATTTCTTGGAATCACGCTTTGGGATTTGTCGATGGCAGGTGTTGCCACTGGTGTAAGAAAATTTTTGAGTCCCCTAGCCTTGCGCCTAATCTCCATCATTTCCGGTATCATCTTAATTGGGTTTGGTATTTATTTCAGTGTTCAAGCGTGCAAGCTATTGTTCAATTAGACAGACACCCACTCTGCCTCCTCCTAATAGGATAAATGTGTAATCTTTAGGAGGGATTGACTTCATGTTGTGTTCAAATAGTTGGATCGAGCAAAATATGGAAAAACTAACAAATTGGCAACAATCAGCCTATAATCACTTCTCGGAAATAATGTGTGATGAGCTGCATCATTATCCATGTATACCTGGAAAACAAGCCTTTGATAAAGGCACCTTGCGATTTGGTTTTGCACAAGATCCTAGAAGTAATACGGCATCTGAAGAGCTTGCTGACCTGCTAAAACAGTACGGAGAAATTTCAAGGGACACAGGGAAGTATGCATCGCTTGTAGTTTTTTTTAATTCTGAAAACATTCCTGAACAAAACGATGGCATTGAAATGTATCAACAAATCTTCTGGAGTGTCTTAAATCGCGTACATGAATTGGATGAAACAAGTTGGCCAGAAGGGATAGCGAAGGATCCTTATGATCATACTTGGGAGTTTTGTTTCGATGGGGAACCATATTTTGCTTTTTGTGCAACCCCTGCTCATAGAGTTAGACAGAGTCGTCACTTTCCTTATTTTCTTATTGCCTTTCAACCTCGATGGGTGTTTGATGATATCAATTCTTCAACAGTTTTTGGCAAGAAGTTAAAGAAAGTGATAAGGGAACGGCTTATTGAGTATGATGAAGCGGAGCCTCATCCAAGTTTGAAATGGTATGGGCAGGAAGACAATTATGAATGGAAACAGTATTTTCTTACCGATGATGATTCTTCTCCTAGCAAGTGTCCATTTCAAAATATGCACGATAAAATCAAGAGTTAAAGGGTTGAAGCTTTAACTCTTTTTTCTATTGTCTTAGAAATTAAACGCCTATACTCGCTGGATGTCCACTAAAGGACTCAACAGTCCTCGTTATGTTAGCCTTTCTTTAAGGAAGGTGGCAAGTGCAATCAGGGTGATAAACCCTATGCTTACAAACAAACCAATCCGACTAACATGATCAACAAGTGTCCCACTTATCGCCAGTAGGATAAATAAGAAGGCTACAGCTATTTGTAGACGGTCCGAAGCAGTTTTGTTCATGAGCTTTTGAAAGGAAGCGAGAATGATTATCCACGTATATAAAAGCATAAGCCCTGCTGCTGTGGTGACATATTCAAAAAGCTTATCGGGCATTTGCATAGCAAAGATAATAGATGCTATAGCACCTATAGTCGTTAACATGAAAGCAGGCAAGGGGACCTTCATTTTCCCCTTTTTCGCAAATAACTTTGGCGCATCTCCTTCTTCTGCTAATGTGACAAGCATCGTAGTGACAGCGTATAACGATGCGACCATTGTCGAGAACCCTGCAATAATGAGCACAGAATTAAATAGATGAGGGGCTAGGGGAAGATCATATTGGTTAAGCGCCGTTAAAAATGGACTTTCATCTGAATGGATCTTGTTTAACGGAACAAGCTTTAATACGAGATAAAAAGATATTAAGTATAGAACAGTTAAAGTAAGAAGCATAATATTACCAGATTTTGGAGCGTCCTTTGGATTCTTTAGTTCCTGTGCCATCAAACCCATCACTTCAATTCCTCCAAACCCATAGAAGGCAAAGAGAAGAGCAATCCATAGCCCTTTTACATCATTTGGGAGCATTTCGTTTAAAGGAGAATGTGTATCGTGAAAGGCAACCCCTTTCCCTAGCCATCCAAGCATCGCTGCAGTGGCAATTAAAACAAACATAACAATGGCTGCTATCTTCATGATGCCAAATATGTTTTCCATCCTTTCAACTTTCTGTACACCGAACAGAATAATTAATAAGCCAAGACCAGCGAATACCGCCGTTAAAATCCACATTGGAATGAAAGGAAACCAGAACTGTGCGAAGAGAGCGAGTGCAGTTAATTGACTTCCCATAATTAACATTTCTGCTGACCAATAGATCCAACCAGTACTAAACCCTGCCCATGAACCGAAAGCATTTTTTGCATATGTACGGAACGATCCTTTCTCGGGGTGGTGAGAAGTTAATTTGGCAAGAGCATGGAATACAATCCATGTTCCAATCCCAGCGACAAAATAAGCAATAAGAATGGAAGGCCCTGCTTTTTGAATCGGAATGGCTGAGCCTAAAAAGTATCCAGTCCCAATAATACACCCTACTCCAATGAAAGCGAGTTGCCACCACGATAGCTTTTTCTCATTTGTACTCATTACACCTTCACCTCACTGTACTTCTTTCTAGTCTGACTAGGATCTTCGTAGATTATGTGAAAAGGGCATGATTTCGTTCGGGAAGGATAAAGTAAGGAAAACGTGAGACGAAGGAGACGGAATGTTAATGAAAATTCAGCCTAATTGTTGGAGTGAACACGAAGAGTTAAAAATGGTCATGGTGTGCTCTCCATCTATTCTCAATATTCCCAACCAAAAAACGGCTGATTATGTTGGGTGGGAAAAACCTGTTAACCAAAAACGAGCTCAAGAGAATCATGAATATATGATTAAAGCGATGGAAGAGAATGGTGTAACGGTCGTGAATTATTCAGAGTACCTTACGGGTGAGGATGCAGTACTAAGCCAACAGCTAATCAACAGAGTATTTGTGCGGGATTTAGCGTGTGTGTATGGAAATATCGTCATACCTGGGGATGCGGGAACGTCAATGAGAGCTCCAGAATACATACACAGTCATCAATTATTTCAATTGTGGTTTGGCGATGAATCCTATTCAATTCGAGCAAATAACGACATAAAGGCATTTGAAAATGGTGATGTATTCGTATTGAACAAAGAGGCAATCTTTATAAATACAGGAATGAGAACAAGTATTGAAAGCATAGAAAAGATAAAAAGCAAAATCTTTCAAGCTGGTTTTTCGGAAATTGGCATTATTGATTTACCTCGAACACAAGAAACGATGCATCTTGACATGAACTGTAATGTAGTCGGAGCCGACATCCTTATGGCCAAAAGCTATATGAGGCTTTTTCCAGTCCAAGTCGTTACGGAAAGAGGTGGTCGATACGTGATGATGGACGAGTTTATTAAAAGACATGGTTTTGAAATTGTATGGACAAATGATGTAAAGCATACGGTTGCTGATATTAATTTTTTGAACGTAGACCCTGAGACCCTATTAATCAGCACGAAAGCGAATAAGAAGTTATGGAAAGATCATCCGAAACTGAAACGGAAAAAACTAATTGAAATAGATGTGAATGAAATTGAGAAAGGGGGAGGCGGAATTCGCTGTATGACACTTCCTCTTGTACGCAGATCTTAGTAGCAAGTTTTATTAGGTATTTTTAGCTTTCAATATGAAGCTAAGCTAAATCCCTTCTGGATGGAAATTAGCTATATTATTAATGAGTTAGAATACATAATTTCAGCAATGTTGGATGTATGCCAGCTCATTTTGATCACCTATTCAATTCTTTCTAATGAATGAAAGAAAAAATCCATCTATATGCTGCAGTGGGCTTCACTGTTAAAGGGTAATTATTTTGTTAATAAAGGTTGCAGCTATTTTTATCGCAATGGGGTTTTTTCTTTTAGTAGAAATGGAAAGCGGGGGGCTTAATTATTTAAGCCTGAATGATAAAAAGATTGGGATGATGACAAATAAGTAGAAAAATGATAATTACTCGTCGTGTTTGTCGCGGTAATGTTGCTTTGCTATAACTCGACCAACATGTTCTCGAATAAGCCTTATAGGATAAAAAAAGAGGCTGGGACAGAAGTATTCCAGCCAAAGGAAAAACCGAACTATAATGAAAAACTCTAAAATAGAGTTCCATTATAGTTCGGTTTTTTTAATTATAATTCTTGTTATTTAAGAAATTATTCGGCTTAGAGAATGGTACATTTAGTTTTGTCTCAGCCACAAGGTATAATGTTAATAATACTCATTGGGTTAAAAAATACTATCCATCTCAATTCCTATTAGATAAGGCTCTTCTGGTGTACCGCTTACATATTCAACTTTGAAAAAATAATCTTCGCCTTCTCTAAAGATAATATCTTTCATTTCTTGAATTGAACCACCTTCTCTATAAGTCATACTTCCACGTAAATTCATATTCCTATCATACACGGTGAGAGAATAAGAGAATTCATTCAATTTCATTTTTATATTTCCTATACCAAACGTTTTATCTCCATTAAAGTTCATTTCTACTCTGAACCAATCTGTATCATCTGTATCTTCGTTAAATGAACCTATGATATATCCTCTAAACCAATCATCTTCTTCGTTTACCCAAAATTGAGCTGTATCTGCCGTGGCTTGTGTGTCATTAGGCTCATCCTCAACAGAGAAATCAGAATTAGCAAGCGCGGCACCACCCGTCAGACTAGACAACATGATAAAAGTCAAAAAGCATAGAAACAATTTCTTTTTCATGATAAAAACCTCCTATGTATTAGATTCATAAATATTTTACCATAATCTCTCAAAATATAAATATATTTCCTTTTAATATATATATTTTAATGATAGAAAACAAAGTTCTTTCAGCTCAATACAAATGTAAGGGAATTATGTATTGATTAGAAGAAGTAAACTAGCATTTCCAACAGAATGGAATAGAAGGAAACTCAAACTGTAAAAATTGAATAATCTGAATATTCCTTGAATAATATAGTGGAGTGTGTATACTAATAATTAAGTAACATACCAACCGGTCAGTTAGTGATTTGGATTAGAGGAGGATGGAGATGGATTTTTCTTATTCTGAGAAAGTAGTAACCTTGCAGAAGAAATTGACTCGATTTATGGAAGAACATATTTATCCGAATGAACAACTCTATGAGGAACAATTAAGTCAGCAAGAAAGCAGGTGGTCACAAGTACCACCAATGATGGAATCGTGGAAAAAGAAAGCAAAAGAACAAGGCTTATGGAACTTGTTTTTACCTGACAGTGAGTATGGAGCAGGCCTCACGAATACGGAATATGCACCTCTTTGTGAAATTATGGGACGTTCCCTTATTGCACCAGAGGTATTTAATTGTAATGCACCTGACACAGGGAATATGGAAGTGCTCGTTCGGTACGGAACACCAGAGCAAAAAAAGCAATGGTTAACACCCTTATTAAATGGGGAGATTCGCTCTTGTTTTTCGATGACCGAACCGCAGGTTGCTTCGTCAGACGCGACCAACATTGAAGCGGATATCGTGTTAGATGGAGATGAGTATGTCATTAATGGACATAAGTGGTGGACATCAGGGGCAGGAGATCCTCGATGTAGATTTGCCATTGTGATGGGAAAATCCAATCGAAATGCTCGAAAACATGAGCAACAATCGATGATTATCGTTCCATTAGATACTCAAGGAGTCACAATTAAACGTATGCTACCAGTCTTCGGGTATGACCATGCTCCTCATGGACATGCAGAAATTACATACACAAACGTTCGTGTTCCTAAAGAAAATATAATTTGGGGTGAAGGGAAAGGGTTTGCCATTGCACAAGGTCGTTTAGGACCAGGACGAATCCACCATTGTATGCGGTTAATTGGGGCAGCAGAGTACGCACTTGAAATTTTATGTAAGCGCGTTCAAGAAAGAAGTGCATTCGGTAAATCATTAGCAAATCAAGGTGTCATTAAAGAGTGGATAGCCGATTCCCGAATCGAGATTGAGCAAGCGAGACTGTTAACACTTAAGGCAGCCTACAAAATGGACAAGTACGGGAATAAAGAGGCCAAACCAGAGATAGCCATGATTAAAGTGGTGGCCCCTTCCATGGCATTACGAGTTCTTGATCGTGCTATACAAGGGCTTGGTGCGGCTGGTGTGTCAGATGACTTTCCATTGGCAGCTCAATGGGCAAATGCGCGCACATTACGGTTAGCAGATGGACCGGATGAAGTTCACCGAGCACAACTAGCCAAGCTCGAGCTTCAAAAGCATCTAGTACAAACGGAAGTAGAGACTGTGTGAGTTTTTTCGAAAGTACATTCTATATAGAAAGTGAGAGGGAAGCATGAATGCATTATCTTTATTTGATTTAACAGGAAAAACAGCTATTGTTACAGGAGGCGGACGTGGTTTAGGTGAGCAAATTGCAGAAGGGTTAGCAGAAGCAGGTGCAAATATTGTTCTCTGTTCTCGTAAGGTTGAAGCTTGCGAAGCGGTAGCGAAACGATTGGAGAAATTAGGTGTTGAAACATTAGCACTCCCATGCAATATAGCCAATCAAGCCGATGTGGATTTTGTCGTCGCCGAAACAGTGAACAAATTTGGGCGAATTGATATTTTAGTAAACAATAGCGGAGCTACTTGGGGAGCTCCCGTTACAGAAATGCCGCTCGCGGCTTGGCAGAAGGTGATCGACGTCAATGTCACGGGAACGTTCTTGATGAGTCAAGCAGTTGGAAAAGTCATGATCGAGAAAAAGGAAGGGAAAATCATTAATATTGCGTCTGTTGCAGGGTTAGGCGGGACAGACCCGAGGGTAATGGATACGATTGCTTATAATACGAGTAAAGGAGCGGTCATCACATTTACAAAGGATTTAGCGGCAAAATGGGGGAAATACAACATTAATGTAAATGCGATAGCTCCGGGCTTTTTCCCTACGAAAATGTCAAAAGTGATCATGGAACATGGAAAAAATCCAATTTTAAATAGTACCCCACTCCGTCGCTTCGGAGATGAAGATGATCTAAAAGGGGTGGCTGTATTCTTGGCGTCGAAAGCATCGAGCTATATGACGGGAGATATCGTCGTTGTAGATGGAGGAACCCATGCGTTGTAGCCGGCATTAAAACCATTAATAATTTGGGAGGGAAACACGTGAGATTGCAAAATAAGGTTGCGATTGTAACGGGTGGAAGCAAAGGGATCGGTCGAGAGACAGCTTTGGCATTTGCATTAGAAGGTGCAAAGGTTGTAATAGCGGATATTGATGCTGACGCAGGAGTAAAAACCATGCAGGATATTCGGGAAAGCGGCGGAAATGCATTGTTTTTACAAACAGATGTTTCACAACCCATAGATGTAAAGAAAATGGTTGAAGAAACGGTCAAACAGTATGGTTTTATTAGTATTTTGTTTAATAATGCCGGCATTGCTCATTCGATGATTAATAGCATGGAAATGAGTGAAGAAGAGTGGGACAAGGTCATTGACATTAATCTGAAAGGGGTCTTTCTTGGAACGAAATATGCTGTACCCGAAATGGTGAAAACAGGTGGAGGCTCGATTATTAATACGGCAAGCATTTTAGGGTTGAAGGGACAAAAATACTTATCGGCCTATAATGCTTCTAAAGGAGGAGTGATTTTATTTACAAAAAATGCTGCACTTGAATATGGAAAGGATAATATTCGTGTGAATGCCATTGCACCTGGGTTAATTGATACAGATATCGTCGGTGACTGGAAGAAAGATCAACGTCTCTGGGAAAAAATTTCAACATCTAATGCACTTGGTCGAGAAGGGAAGCCGCAGGAAGTAGCCAAGGGAGTTTTATTTTTAGCATCGGATGAATCGTCCTATATTACCGGTTCTACACTTTCAATTGATGGTGGTAGTCTCACTTTTTAAAAATGGAGGGAAATCGATGAGTACAAATAAAGCTTGGTTAAAGCATTATCCAGATTCCATTCAATCAGAAGTTGTCATTCCGAACAAAACATTGCCTCAGGTTCTCCAAGACACAGCCACGAAGTATCCACAACATAGCGCGATTAGATTTTTTAATCAACAACTTACTTATCAACAATTGCATACATCCGTTCAATTATTTGCCGCTGCTCTTCAAAAAAAGAATGTACAAAAAGGAGATAGAGTGGCTATCATGCTTCCGAATTGTCCTCAATACGTTATAGCGTTTTATGGAACGTTACTCGCAGGCGGAATTGTGGCACAGGTTAATCCGATGTTAGTAGAAAGAGAATTAGAATATTTATTAAATGACTCTGAAGCGGAAACGATCATTGTGCTCGAAAGTTTATACCCTCGTCTGAAGAGCATTCAAGCAAACACAAAGGTAAAGAATGTGATTGTAGTAAACTTAAAACCTACTTCTCTCTCTGTTGAGGCTGAAGATTTTCAGAAAATGATAGCCAATTCTGCCGGAGATTTAACTCCTGTTGATATCGATACCGAACAGGACATTGCTGTGTTGCAATATACGGGTGGAACGACCGGACGTTCAAAAGGAGCGATGTTAACGCAACGGAATTTGCTTGCAAATGTGGTTCAGTCAGCTGAATTCTTTAAACACGAGTTTAAGGAAGGAGAAGAACGTATTTTATCAGTCGTTCCGCTTTTTCATATATTTGGTGTGTCGTCATGTATGAATTTTGCGATTTTCGCAGGAGCAGAATCAATCATGCTTCCAAGGTTTGAAGTAGAGGAAGTTTTACAAACTATCAACCTAACACGTCCAACAATTTTCCCTGGGGTTCCAACGATGTATGTGGCGATTACTCATCATCCTAAACTTGGAGAGTATAAACTTGATAGTATCCATACATGTAATAGCGGTGGAGCGCCCATGCCGGTTGAATTATTTAAAGAATTCGAGCGTAAAACAGGAGCAAGAATATTGGAGGGCTATGGTCTGTCTGAAACATCTTCATGCACTCATGGTAATGGCAATTTTGCAGAGAGAAAGTTTGGCACGGTTGGGCTTGCCTTACCTTCGATGGATTATAAAATCGTCGACTTAGCAACGGGGGAAAAGGAAGTACCTGCTGGTGAATTAGGTGAAATCATTATTAAAGGACCTCAAGTAATGAAAGGCTACTGGAATATGCCGGAGGAAACCGCACATGCCCTTCGGGACGGGTGGTTTTATACAGGTGATATTGCCAAAATGGATGAGGATGGTTACCTTACAATTATCGATCGTAAGAAGGACCTGATCATCGCTAGTGGATTTAACATTTACCCTCGAGAAGTTGAAGAAGTGATTTATGAACACCCTTCTATTCAAGAGGCTGTAGTAATTGGGGTTCCTGACGCCTATCGGGGTGAGACCGTTAAAGCTGTGGTCGTCTTAAAAGGAGGAATGGAAACAACAGAGGCTGAAATAATAGCATTTTGTCGTACAAGTTTGGCTTCCTATAAAGTACCGACTACTGTTGAGTTCCGCCAACAGCTTCCGAAAACAAATGTTGGGAAAATCCTTAGAAGATCCTTAAGAGAGGAAGCAAAAAGGCCAAATAATGTTCCCAAATAAACCGGAATAAAAAGGAAAAGTGGAAAGGAATTATGGTATAATTTCTACCATATTTTGATAGGAATTGTGGGGATTGGGACATGAAGGATAAGTTGACACAACAAAGCATATCGTTATTTGATGAAAAAGGGTTTAGTGAAACATCGATTCAAGACATTGTAGATGCACTAGGGGTAACGAAAGGAACCTTTTATTATTATTTTTCTAGTAAAGAAGAGCTATTAATGGATATTCAGCTTGCCTACATTGATGACATCTTGAGTCATCAGGAAAGGATTCTTTTGGATTCAACAAAAAACTGTAAAGATAAGCTATTTGAAATCGTGTATTTATTAATTCGGAATATAGAAAGGCAAGGTGCGAGTGCGAAGGTGTTTTTTCGTGAAATGAGGCATTTAAACGAGGAACGCTTGAATGAAATTATTCCAAAGCGAGATCAATTTCGAAAAAATGTAGAAACGTTGATCAATCAAGGAATGGGTAATGGGGAATTCCGTACGGATTTAAATGCTAGAATAGTCACATTTGGTCTATTAGGAATGACGAACTGGAGCTATCAATGGTTTAATCCAAGTAGTCAATTAACAGATAAGGAATTATCGGAAATTTATTTAGAAATGGTTCTTAACGGTATTTCTAAATAATAGGGAAACGTTCTGGGGAGACTCGAATAAGGACTACGTCTATTCTCCCCTTTCCATTTCTATTATAAGAAAAGGAGAAATGTCAATGAACATATCAGATATTCAATCTATTTCCGTCGTTGGTGCTGGTCAAATGGGTCATCAAATCGCCATGCTTTCGGCGTTAGGTGGGTTTGAGACAACACTTCAAGATGTAGACGCTCAAGTACTGAAGAAGGCAGAAGGAACACTTCATGCTTTAATGGATAAGTGGGAACAGAAGGGAAAACTCTCCAAAAGGGAGCGCGATGCTGCCTTTAATAGATTATCTTTTACTACGAATCTTCAAAAAGCTTCAGCTAATGCCGATTTTGTTGTCGAAGCTGTTGTTGAAAAGTTAGAGATTAAACAGGAAGTCTTTGCGAAATTAGATAAATGGACTCCGCCACATACAATCTTGGCTACTAATAGCTCTACCATTGTGAATAGCCTACTTAGTTCGGTTACCTCCCGTCCAGAAAAAGTGGTGAACATGCATTTCTTCTTCCCACCGCTTGTAATGGATTGTGTCGAAGTAGTCATGAGTGAGACAACATCAGAAGAAACAGCTCAACTTACAATGGCTGTTTGTGAAAAAATGAATCGAACGGGAATCCTACTTAAAAAGGAGATTTCAGGCTTTGTCGCGAATCGTATTTTAGGAGCTCTCCAAAGAGAAGCAGTCTCTTTATATGAGGAAGGGATAGCTGATTTTAAAGATATCGATACGATTTGTCGCCAAGCGTTAAGTCATCCGTTAGGGCCATTTCAGATTATGGATTTATCGGGGATTGATGTTGGGTATTATGTGATGAAGCAGCGATACAAAGAAACAGGGGATCCCGCCGATCAACCTTTTGCTTCCATCGTTGAAAAAGTGCAAAGAGGGGACCTTGGCAGGAAAACAGGAAAGGGATGGTATGAGTACAAACAAACGGCTATGAGAGAAAAGTAGATAGCTAGATAGTAAAAAAACTGAATTTTCAGGTTGATAAGGAGTGAAGCAAGTGGCGATTGATACAATTCCGGTTCGAAAAGGGGAAGAGCTTGATAAAGAAAAGTTAACAACGTTTCTGCAAGGTCGAATAGATTTGCCTCACGATAGCATGGATATTCAGCAGTTTGTAGCAGGTCATTCCAATTTGACGTATCAAATAAAAGTGGGTGAATGGGAAGCGGTCTTACGGAGACCACCTTTAGGACCTGTTGCCCCTAAGGCACATGATATGGAAAGGGAATTCCAGTTTTTATCCGAACTTCATTCACTTTTTCCTGCAGCACCTAGGCCTCTTTTAATGTCAGCAGATACTTCAATTGTCGGTAGCCCATTTTTCTTAATGGAAAGAAAGCATGGTGTCGTTTTAGACACATCCTTTCCACATAATACACCTGTAACCAAAGATCTTTGTCGCTCAATTAGTGAAGAAATGGTCGAGCAGCTTGTGAACCTTCATCGTATTGACTACCGAGAAACCCGTCTTTCCGAAATAAGTAGACCAATAGGGTTTATGGAACGTCAAGTTAATGGGTGGATTTCTCGCTACCAACGTGCGAAAACAGATGATATACAGGAAGCCGAACAAGTGATTCATTGGTTAACAGATCACCTTCCAGAATCGAAATACACCACAATCATTCATTATGACTACAAACTAAACAATGCAATGTTTAATGAAGACTTAACAAAAATGATCGGTTTGTTTGATTGGGAAATGGCAACGGTGGGTGATCCTCTCGCGGATGTTGGAGTGGCAATGAGTTACTGGACACAAGCTGATGATCCACCGCTCTTAAAGTCAGGGCTAGGAAAAGAATCAATCACTACTTTAGAAGGCTTTTTTACACGGAATGAATTCATTGAGCTCTATAGTAAGAAAAGTGGAAGAGATGTCAGTGAAATCGACTTCTATGTCACGTTTGCTTATTTTAAATTGGCTGTTATATGTCAACAAATCTACTATCGCTATCAGAAAGGTCAAACAAAGGATCCTCGTTTCTCACGGTTTAATGATTTTGTGAAGAGCTTACTCATCCATTGTCGAAATAGTATCGTGTAATCAAGAGCAGGAGGGAAGCATGACGAAAGTACATTTGTTAACAAGAAAAGAGGAGATTGATGAATTCAAGCTAAAGAAAGATCACAAGGTAGCTGTTGTTTTAGATATTTTACTTGCAACAACGACTATCACATCTGCTTTGTATGACGGAGCCACTGAGGTCATTCCCGTATTGAACCGTTGGGAGGCTGAAGAAATTTTTCAAAGAGGGAGAAAGGAAGAGACTATTTTAGCTGGGGAAGAACAGGCAAAGCCGATTAAAGGGTTTATCTACCCTAGTCCATTGCTTATCAGACCCGCTATTAAAGGAAAGCGGTTAATATTGTCGACAACAAATGGAACCGTTGCCCTCCGAAAGGCTGCGGTTGCTAAAAAGGTGTATATTGCCTCTTTGTTGAACAACCAAGCTGTTTCGGAGGCTATCCATGCTGATAAAAAAGCTGATTGCATTATTGTTATATGTGCTGGTAATTCTGGAGAGTTTTGTTTAGAAGATTTTTACGGGGCAGGTGATTTTATTCATTGCTTAACGAAAAACCATAAACAGGACTACACATTAACTGATGCTGCTAAAGCAGCACTGTACTTTTATCAAAGCAGTTCAAAAATTTATGATATTTTATCTTCCTCTCATGTAGGTCAATTAATGAAACGATTTGATGCGATTGAAGAGGTGATATTTGCGTCAAAGAAAGGCAGTATACCTATTGTGCCAATTTTAAAAGGACAAAAAGTAATCATTGAACATTCTATTCAACGTAAGGAGTGATTCCGTCGTGGAAAAAACGAATGAACGGAAGCAAGGGGCTCATTTTCTATTTTCTTCTCTATCTTTAGAAAGCCTATTTACCCCAGAAGATTTTACGGATGAACATAAGATGATTGCCTCAACTGCAAGGAAATTTGTTGAAAAAGAAGTTATTCCTTTGAAAGAAAGAATTGAAAATCAAGACTTTGAAATTGTGCAAACACTCCTAAAAAAGGCAGGAGATATAGGCCTATTAGCGCATAGCATTCCACAAAAGTATGGTGGTTTAGGTTTAGATAAAGTGAGTAAAGGGATAGTGGGAGAAATGGTAGGCCAAAGTAGTGGGTACGGCGTTGCCCATTCTAATCATACATGTATCGCGACCTTACCGATTACTTATTTCGGAACAGAGCAGCAAAAAGAAAAATATTTACCGAAAATGGCTAGCGGTGAGTACATTGGTGCGTACTGTTTAACAGAACCGAATGCAGGCTCTGACGCACTCGCAGCAGAAACAACAGCCAAATTAAACGATTCAGGCACCCATTACTTATTAAATGGGACGAAAATTTATATAACCAACGCGAGTTTTTCTCAAACGTTCATTGTCTATGCCAAAATTGACGCGAAGCATTTTACGGCTTTTATTATTGAAAAGGACTTTCGAGGCCTTTCCTTCGGTCCTGAAGAAAAGAAAATGGGGATTAAAGGGTCCTCGACAAGAACCGTTTTCTTTGAAAACTGTGAAGTGCCTGTTGAAAATGTCCTTGGTGAGATTGGAAAAGGTCATGTAATTGCTTTGAATGTTCTCAATCTCGGCCGATTTAATTTAGGCTCCGCTTGTATGGGAGGCGCGAAAGCAGGCTATAAAAAAACGATTCATTATATTCAAGAGCGTAAGCAATTTGGTTCGCCTATTGGAAACTTTCCAGCCTCTAAAGAAAAAATGGCGAAAATGGCAGCCCGAATCTATGCGACGGAATCTTTACAATACCGTACCGCTCACTTGTTAGAATCGGCTCTAGGTAACATCAACGATTCACATGATCAAACATTGATTGGTAAAAGTCTCAGTGAATATGCTACCGAGTGCGCGGTTTGTAAAGTGTATAGTTCAGAAACCCTTGATTATGTTGCAGATGAAGCTTTGCAACTCCACGGTGGGGCAGGCTTCATAAAAGATTATGGCATCGAACAAATGTATCGTGATTCTCGGATTAACCGCATTTTTGAGGGAACAAATGAAATTAACCGTCTGTTGATCCCAACCCACCTACTTAGAAAGGGATTGAAAGGAGAAATTCAACTACACCGCTATATTCTGGAAGCGAAGCATCAACTAGAAAAATCTTATTCTTCAGATGATGGTGTTTTTGCAAAGGAGCGCAATGCAATAGAGCTTATAAGAAGAATGTTCCTGATTTGTACAGGTCTTGCATTTGAAAAGTATGGTGAAGCACTTATACGTGAACAGGAAATATTAATGAAGCTAGCAGACATAGCAATTGAATTATATGCTTCGGAGTCGACTGTATACCGTACATACAAGTCAATTGTACAATCTGGGACGGATGCATCTACGTTAAAAGTGGATTTAACTCATACGCTTCTTGAAGAGGCCGTCACAAATGTGGAAAAGTGGTCACGTTGGCTTATACATGCCTTAGCAGACGGTGACCAAAAAGAGCAGCTTATCTCTATCACATCGAAAATGTTTAGTCATTACACATTCTACAATCATACGATTCTTAGAAATCGTCGAATTGCAGATGAGCAATATAAAATAAAGCAATTTCATTGCTAACGGAGAAGGAGGGGGTTTTTATGAGTGAACAACCTATCATCGTAGATGTGTCAGGACCTGTAATGACCGTTACGTTAAATCGCCCAAAAGTGTTAAATGCTTTTAGTGAAGGGATGATTAATGGGTTAACGCGTGCACTTCAGGAAGCACAGAAAAATAATCAGATTAGAGCGATTATCATTACTGGAGCAGGCCAGTCTTTTTCCGCAGGTGGAGATGTTAAAGCGATGGGGGAGGCGACTCCTGCTCAAGTGTACGAGCATATCGGGATACTAAATGAGTGTATTTTAACGCTCAAGCAAACTGAAAAGCCAATCATTGCCGCCGTTCATGGGTATGCAGCAGGCGCGGGGGTTAATCTCGCCCTAGCATGTGACCTCATTATTTCTACAAATGATAGCCAATATGCATTAAGCTTTTCACAAGTTGGTCTTGTATCAGACGGGGGAGGATCCTTCTTTCTGACAAAATTACTTGGACCGCATTTGGCGAAGCAGCTTTTCTTCTCAGGAGAAGTTATTTCAGCAGAAAGACTCTTTGGGTTAGGCGTTATTAATCAGCTTGTAACAACTGAGAATCTTCTTGATGAAGCGATGGAATGGGCAATCAAGCTAAGCAAAGGTCCGAGTTTGGCCTTTGGAAAACAAAAGAAACTGATCGAACAATCTTTAACAGCGAGCTTAGATGAGGTATTAGAGCACGAGCGAATGACACAGACGCTTATGGTTACAACGAAAGACCATATTGAAGGAGTTAAGGCCTTTAAGGAAAAACGTTCACCACAATTTTTAGGATATTAAAGGAGGAATTTATAATGAAAGCGATACAATTTGAAAAATACGGTGATCCAAAAGTATTAAATGTAGTGGATATTGATGTCCCGAAAGCTGGTTCTTATGAGGTCGTTATAAAGGTTGAAGCAGTCGGAGTAAACTATGCGGATACAGCAAGGCGAGAAGGACAATATGTAGTCCCCACTGCGTTACCATTTATTCCGGGTTCAGAGATCGCCGGGGAAGTGGTTGAAGTTGGAGAAGATGTTAAACATCTTTCACCTGGAACAAAGGTTGTAACGTTAATCGAGTCTGGTGGGTATGCTGAATTTGCAGTAGCGGACGCAAGAGGAGTAATTCCGATTCCAGCTACGTTAGACGTGAAAAAAGCTGTTGCGTTACCGTTACAAGGGTTAAGTGCTTATCATGTATTGAAAACAATGGGAAGAATTGAAAAAGGAGAGACTGTCTTAATTCATGCTGCAGCTGGAGGAGTCGGAACGATTGCTGTACAGCTTGCTAAAATATTTGGCGCTGGTAAAATCATTGCAACTGCAAGTACGACTGAAAAATTAACCCTTGCAAAAGAGCTGGGCGCGGATGTGTTAATTAATTATACAGAGCACGGATGGGAAGAAGAAGTTTTAAAAGCAACGGACGGAAAAGGAGTAGACATCGCTCTAGAAATGGCTGGTGGTGACGTTTTCCATAAAACGTTAAAGTGTTTAGCGATATTTGGAAGACTCGTGATCTATGGAGTTGCTAGTGGTGAGCAAAGTCGCTTCTTTCCTTCAAGCTTAATGAAGCAAAACCAATCCGTCATTGGCTTCTTTCTTCCACAAATTATGAGAAAACCAGAATTGTTACAGCCAAGTTTACAAGAATTATTTACCTACTTAGCTGACGGACGATTAACCTTAACGATTGGTGACACCTTTCCACTCGAAGAGGCAGCAAAGGTTCACACCCTTCTACAAGGAAGAAAAACAAAAGGGAAGCTTGTTTTAGTCCCTAGTCATTAAAATAATCGATTAAAAATAGCGAACCGAAGTAGAGGGGTTCGCTATTTTTTTGATTTGATAGAATACGTAGAGTGAAAGAAAAAAATTCAAACCTGCTTTCTAAAGGGGTTTGAATGAACTGACAACATTCCTCTTGGTTAAACTATCTGGTAGAGCATACCAATGATTTTTTTATGAGACTATTTTTCCTTACGTAAATCAATTTAATGGGTATGAATTGATTGTATCATTATCAATGTGACTTCTGATGGAAAGTTGTAGAAAATAATGAAGAATGATGAAGCTTATTATGGAGTACAAATAGAAACTGGGTCACTATTGTCACAAATATTCCCATCATAAAAATTAAAGCCTGTTCCACCTTCCGCTAGAATATCATATTCAATATTATTATTTGCTTTATTAAAGCGAATCGAGTTTTCGGTTGTTGCACCAGAACCATCAGAGACAAATATTCCAGCATGATTCATTCCAAGTTCAGTTCCGTTGTTTCGCACGGTATTCCAGTCAACTAGATTGCCATTAGGGTTGCCTGATTCACCGATTAAACCTATTCCAATGGTTGTGTTATCACAAACTTTATTTTCATTGATACTATTATCATCCGTTTGACAATCTATTCCTATATCGTTTTTCACAACCGTATTCCCTACTATCATATTATCACTTCCACCTTCATTGAGAAGAAACCCAGCACCACTATTGTTCTTTGCTAAATTATCAACACTCATGTTATTTGGGTCAAAGAAGTGATAGCCATTCGTGTTATTGGTACTTTGATTCTTTTCAAAACAGTTAAACTCATCTGTTACACGGAACCCGTCTATTTGATTAAACGTAGCACTATTCATTGTTAAAAGGTTGTCTTGCCCATTTATAGTGAATCCGTTACTATTGAAGCTAGCCTCTACTTTTTGAATTACATTATTGGATGATTGTACAGATACACCAATTCCTGTTCCAAAGCCTTGAACCGTGAATCCGATTAAGTGGGTTTGATTCCCCGTTACAACTACGCCATCATTCCCGACTCCGGCTCCAGAAATCTTTGTTTTTCCTATACCACAACCGACGATTTTTAGTCGATCTTTATCTACTGTAAATCCGTCAAATGTTCCTACTAAAATTTCAATTGTATCACCAGGATCAGCCAAAGTAATCGCATCTTGAACGGTTGGTGTAGGGATTGATGGAACTGTAAATATAGCCATTTTTACCCTCCTTTCTTCGTTATATCACTATTTTTAACAATCCTCAACGGTTTCGAATAATTCGAGGACGTTTTCCACTTTAAATTGAAGGAGCATTTCCTTCTTAATCACATGCTTAAGTGTTTGGTTCACATTATTATTGACCTCAAGTAGGTCTTCAATCGTCAAACAGTCATCATTAAAAGCGGCTACAGCTGCTTGAATTTTCTCGCCTTCTGCGTTCATAATATGTGCTAACGCTAGCTCTTCTTGTCCGACAGTTGCTAATAGAAATAAAAGGGTTTGATTTTTATCTAATACGGGTAGCGGATTAAATTCATCCGGAAAGTTCGGTTGGCCCAATTTTCACATCTCCTTTCCGTGTTTATTTTTAATTGTTCACTTTATTCTATGATTTAGGACAAGTATTGCTTGTGCGGATAACTAGATTTGGAGGAAGCGAGGGGATGATCAATCATTAAAATGCCACGTGTAGTTTACCCACGCGGCACTTTATGAAAGGAGATATTTGTTGGGAATACCGTGTTCCCATTGTTAGTATATGTATAGCTCGTTTAAGTGATTGGACGTTTGTAAGTGTTGTAGGTGTTTAGAAGAAAACCATACATTTAAAGGAGAGTGTTTCGATAGGTAATACAAAATAATAAAGGAAGCTGGGACAAAACTAAATGTACCATACTCAAAACCGAATAATCTCTTATAAAACTAAGAGCTAAAATTAAAAAACCGAACTATAACGGAACTCTATATTCGAGTTTTCATTATAATTCGGTTTTTCCTATGGGTGGAATATTTATGTCCCAGCCTCTTCTTCCAAAGGTCTGATAGGCTTTAAGCTTTTACAAGTTTTTTTGACTCACCTGAAAGAATGGCTATACCGTAACCGATAATAGCTCCGATGATTGCTGGAATAAACCAGCCAACTCCTTGCTCAAATAAGGGAAGGATGGTAAAAGCATCAGCTATTGCTGTGACATTAACACCAGCTGTTTTTAATCCGTCGATAAAACTAATGATAAATGTTGGTAGTAGTGATCCAATATAGACTGCACGATAGCCTTGAAACGCATTATGTATAAATGATAATAATATGAGCATAATGGCAACAGGGTATATCATGATTAAGATGGGAATTGAAATTTGGATTAATTGCGTTAAGCCAACATTGGCAATCACCATACTAAATAGAGATAATACGATAACGAACAGAGGATACGATACTTTAGGCATAATTTTCTTAAAATATTGAGCACAAGAAGAAACGAGTCCTACTGATGTGGTTAAGCAGGCAAACGTAATCGCAAGCGCCAAAATAATAGCTCCTAAGGAACCATATAAATAATTGGCAACTGCTGTTAAAATAGCGCCACCATTCTCCTGCACACCAATCGCTTCCGTTGCTGTAGCACCCATAAAGGAAAGAGCTAAATAAACTAAAGATAGCCCGGTAGCAGCGATTAAGCCCGCGATGGTACAGATTTTCGTAACAGCGGAAGGAGAGGTTACACCCTTTGATTTAATAGAGTTGATCACGACAATTCCAAAAACCAATGCTCCGATTGTATCCATTGTTAAATAACCTTCAAGAAACCCTTTAAATAATGGTTCAGTTTGATAATCTACCGCAGGAACTTGAAAACTCCCCATCGGAAACATAATGCTCTTTGTGACGAGAATCGTTAAAATTATGAGTAACGCCGGAGTTAATAGTTTCCCAATTCGATCAACTAGCTTTGATGGATTCATTGATAACCAAGCTGTAATTGAAAAGAAAATGATTGTAAAGAAAAATAAAGGGAACTTACTACTTAAAACGCTTTCATTCAAAAATGGGGTAACTCCTATTTCATAAGCGACCGTCCCTGTACGCGGTATACCAAATAACGGACCGATTGCTAAGTAAACGACGATTGTAAAAACAATTCCAAATAGGGGGTGAACTCGCGTTCCAAGTGATTGAAGATCCCCTCCTGACTTCGCGATGGCGATAACTCCCAATAGTGGGAGTCCTACTCCTGTCAATAAAAAACCTATAATAGCAATCCAAACATTTGTCCCTGCTTCTTGGCCTAAGAATGGCGGAAAAATCATATTTCCTGCTCCTAAAAATAACGCAAAGAGCATTAAGCCAATAGTTAATATTTCACTCCAAGAAAGTTTCTTGCTGTTCATTGTGCGCCTCCAGTTGTCTATCTTAATGTTTAGAACATTGTACATAGTAGCATAAAAAACAAGAAAAATGTCGAAAATCATAAAAGTTGAAATAGTAAATCAATTCATCGATAGAACAATCCCTTTTCAACCTAGTTTCTTTCTAATTAACTAATTCATTCAAGAAATAGAAAGCCTTTGGTTAAAGCTTACGGAGTTAACGAAAGGCAGAAATTGTTTAAAAAATAGCCCCATTATTTCATGTGTGTTTAAGGTGAAAATCAGAGAAGGGATAGAGACTAATCACCATTTTGGTAAAAGTTTAATATTTCCTGGGCTTGTAAACATAATTCATGTATTAATTCACGAGGTTCTAAAATACGAGCATGATGACCCATTCGATAGAAAAAGGGAGCAATGAATCGAATATTTCCTTTATCAATGACAGAATCAATGTATCCTGTTCCATCTTTATTGGTGACGACCATCCCATCAAAAAATGGGTCACTTTTACATTCACGAACGCCTTCCATCGATAGGATAACGTGGAACCTTATTGCTCGCTCTTCTTGTTTAGAAGAGAACCATTCTTCTAAATTCATAAATGGATCATTATTTTCTTCAGTGGATAATATAGAAACAATCCGATCTACACGATAGAGAAGAACTTTTTCCTTTAGATAGTCTAATGCAGGCATGTACCATAATCCATTATGAGCATAAATGCCAATCGGACGTAGATGTTTTGTATTTATACCCGATTTGGATTCATATTGAATTGTCATCTCCCTATTTTCAATACAATGCTCTAAAACGTCTCTTAATAAGGGAGTATCAACGGGTCTTACAGGACTCCAAAAAGCAATATAGGATTGTAGTTTATCGACTTTCCTTTTGGCATCTTGTTGAAGTGAACGATATAATTTGTGCGTAACAGCATGAATTTCAGTATCAAAAGGAAGATTACGATAAAAACGAAGAGATTGAAAGGCAAAAAAGATTGATACTGCTTCTTCATTCGTAAATAATAGGGGTGGTAGCAAGTTGTTAGTAATTACACTATATCCGCCATTTCTTCCTTGTTCAGCTGTAATGGGTAACCCCATATCACTTAAATCCAAAATATATCGATGGACCGTTCGAATCGATATATTGAACTCGTCGGCAATTTCCTGAGCTGTGAATCTTTTTTTCGTTGTAGCATAAAGTAGAATTTCTAACAAGCGCTTTCCCTTTGACATTTTCTTCACCTTTTCTTTTTAAACATGTCATAACTTGTCATGTTTCACTGTTAGTATAGGATGTACTTAATGATTTTATCATTATAGAGCACCATAAAAAATGGAAGGAGACAAACAATATGTCACGTGAAGTTATTTTATTTATCGCTACTAGTTTAGATGGATTTATTGCAAAAGAGGGGGATGACCTAAAGTGGTTGGATGAAACAGAGGCAGAAGGTGACGTCGGATATCAAGACATGTACCAATCCATTGATACAACAATTATGGGAAAAAGAACGTATGAATATGTTATGCAGCATGCAGATTCATTTCCGTATCCTGACAAGAAAAATTATGTTTTTTCTACTTCTATGAAAGGTTCAAATGAACACGTACAGTTTATTAACGAAGATGTAGTCGAGTTTACAAAACGGTTAAAAGAGGAAGAGGGAGCGAAAATCTGGATGGTAGGCGGAGGAAAGATACTCGATGCCTTTATAAAAGAAGATTTAATCGATGAATTTATCATTACGGTCACACCACATATATTAGGTTCTGGTATTTCATTATTTAATAAGGACAACCCACAAATTGATTTAACCTTAGTTGAGACAAAAAGGTATGGACAGTTTGTCAATCTACACTATAAACGAAAAGCTCTTTAGTTCAACAAGTGAAAAAGCGTGTTTTGCTAGGTTAGCAAAACACGCTTTTTTTGAGATTGCCGATGATATTCCATATCATAATAAAAACAAATCTTCCAGTAAACCTATTCTATAATGATTGAAAGTAAGTTAAGGTCTCCGATAATCCTTGCTGCAAAGAATAATGAGGAATCCAATCAAGTTGCGACTTTGCTTGCTCATTATGTAACCGACTATGAACAATGTCGCCAATCTTTTTTGCTTGGTAGCTTGGTTCTACCTTTATATTATGAATCCTTGCCATTAGAGTTAACAGGTCATTAATCCTTGTTTTTGTATTCGTACTAATATTAATGATGTGGTGATCACCTTTTGTGAGGGCTAAGAGATTGGCTCTCGCTACATCTTTCACATAAACAAAATCTCGTGTTTGATTTCCATCCCCATAAATCAAGAGTTGCTCCTTTTGAACTAATTTTTGAGAGAAAATGGCTACAACTCCACCCTCACCAGTTGCTTTTTGACGTGGTCCGTACACATTAGCATATCGAAAAATGGTATAAGGTAAGCCATATAGTTTGGAATATATTTTAATATACTCCTCAGAAGACCATTTTGAAAGACCATAAAAAGATAAAGGGGAAAGAGGAAAATCTTCCGTAATACTAACGTCCTTTGTATCACCATAAACGGCACAAGAAGATGAATAAAGAAACTTCTTAACGTTGGTTTTTCTTGAATTCTCTAGCAATTGGATTGTTGCTAAAATATTTTTTTCTGCATCCTGTACTGGATTGAGAATGGATTCATTTACGTCCACTTGTGCTGCTTCATGAATGACTACATCAGGCCTTTCCGTTGTAAAAATATCTTCCAAATCCGGAGATAAAATATCAAGCTCATAAAATTTTGCATTATTAGGGACATTTGTCTTGTCACCAGAAGACAGATTATCAACAATAATTACTTCGAACCCTCTATTGATAAATAGATCTGCGATATGTGAACCGATAAAGCCAGCTCCTCCTGTAATCAAAACCTTCATTTCACATTCACATTTCTCAGCGTATATTCTTTCATGAATCTCGCTCCCTTGCTTATATTCCACTTCGTTACAACAATCAACGTGATATAGGGTGGTGGAGAACTTACTCATACGTTCTTAGTGAAGAGGGATTTCACCCCGTGTAAAAGCATTTTATGTATGAAAAAAGCTTTCTGTGCAAGTGAGGGTCAGTTGACTTCAAAGATGGCTGATTCACCCATAAATAGGCTGACCATGTTATGTTATGGCGCTAAAAAGGGTTCTAATTTTCATTATCCGATGTTTATTTGTGAAAAAAATAATTGTCATTTTGAGGGAAAATATACATATCAATATCGTTGGAAGGAAAATTTCTTCTCTAACTAATTATGAAAAGGAGGGATACGATTGACGAAACCTTTAAATCCAAAGAAGATTCCTAAATATATTAATCAGCTAGAGAAACCGAATGTATTTAAACCGACTGTTGTGAAGGATCCAGAGACAGGAGAGGTAGTCAGTCATAATTACACCGTTTTTGCAACGGCGTTTACACAACAACTTCTTCCACCTGATTTCCCACCAACACCTGTTTGGGGGTATGAGGGGATTATAGAAGATGGTACTTGTTTTCAAAGTACACCAGGACCCACTATTGAGGCGGTTAGAGGAATTTCAGTTAATGTACAATGGGTGAATAATCTTGATAAACCTAATTTTCTTCCAGTTGACCCAACTCTCCATTGGGCGAATCCTAATAATATGCCAACACCAACACCAGAGTTTTTACCATTTCCACCTGGATATCCACTAGCACAAAGTCCTGTTACAATCGTGACTCATTTGCACGGTAGTGAAACTCGCTCTGATTCAGATGGTCACCCTGAGGCGTGGTTTTCTGCTGGTGAGGATAAAAAAGGGCAGGCTTTTATTAAATCTCGCTACACTTATCCGAATGAACAACAACCTGCTACTCTTTGGTACCATGATCATTCTCTTGGTGTAAGTAGATTAAATGTCGTAGCAGGACTATCTGGGTTTTACTTATTAAGAGACCCAAATAATCAAATTGAACCGCTTCTTCCAAAGGGGCCTTTCGAAATTCCTTTAGTTATTCAGGATCGTTCTTTTAATAAGGATGGCACACTATTCTTTCCTAATAAAGGCGTTAGCCCTGAAGCTCACCCTTATTGGGTAAATGATTTTTTAGGCAATACGATTGTTGTGAATGGAAAGGTCTGGCCGAACCTTAATGTTGAAAGAAGGCAGTATCGTTTTAGAATGCTGAACGGGTCAAACTCCCGGTTCTACTGTCTAAAGCTATCTAATCAACAGCCAATGGTACAGATTGGCTCAGATGGAGGGTTTTTGCCTTGTCCTGTGAGTTTAAAAGAAATTTTGCTTGCACCTGCTGAGCGTGCTGACGTGTTAATCGATTTTTCAAAGCTTGATCCAGGCACTGAAATTATTGTTTGGAATGATGCGGTAGCGCCGTTCCCAGCAGGAGATGCACCAGATCCAAACACCGTTGGTCAAATTATGCGATTTACCGTTATGGATACGAAACCGGTACCGCCAAAACCACTTCCTCCTATCCTTAATGACATACCAGAACTTATTCCAGATACTCCACAGCGAACCTTTACATTGAATGTTGTGAATGGAAAAAAAGGTCCTTTAGAATTGTTACTTGATGGTCAAAAATGGGATGCTCCCATTTCAGAAACACCAATAGTTGGATCAACTGTAGATTGGGTCGTTGCGAATGTATCCAGAGCAACGCACCCTATTCATGTACATTTAATTCAGTCTCGAATTGTCGATCGACAGTTATTCGATGTCGAAAGATATCTTGCTGATTGGATCAGTTTAAATGGGGAACCACCACTTCAACATCCGACAATCCCATTACCGGTTGAACCATATTTAATAGGGAAGCCTTTTGCACCTGATTTAAACGAGCAAGGGTGGAAAGATACAATCCGGATGAACCCGAATGAAGTAACAAGAATTAGGTTACGTTTTACCCCACAAGACGTAGATACAAGAGAGTCGAAGCCTGGAGTCAATTTATTTTCATTTGATCCCACTTTCGGTCCTGGATACGTTTGGCATTGCCATATATTAGACCATGAGGATAATGAAATGATGAGGCCAATGAAAATCATTACTTGTCCTGCTGAGCCAAACCCGCAAACTTGCTGTCAAGTGATTGTGGAAGGAAGTACGCAGCTGGTGCCCCCTGCATTAGATAATGGCACACTCTCAACGAATAAAAACGTCTTTGCTGAAGTCGAAAAAGTTTGTGCTGAAAAAGTAATTATTAGTGGCTTCCTTCGAAATACAATTACGTATACGGCCGTTTTGGATAATGGAGAAATGAAAGAACAAACGGTGACAAATGACCACCCATTCCAATGCACGATAGATCGTGATGATGCAAATGAAAATGACTCATTTATCATAACTGGCACATCCGTAATATGTGAAATTGTTTCTCATACACAAAATTTCGGAACTCATCCAGTTACAAAGGATCAAGTCGCTTTTAAGTTTGTTGAAAAAGACATCATTAAAATTTGTATCCAAAAAGAGTGCATTAATCAACCACCTCAAGAATCATAGCTACCATTTTACTAGTCTATAAGGTCGATACGTAGATGCATGTCGGTCGTGCTTTCTTGAATTGAGCAGGTATTCTAGTTCATTCAAGGCTGCACGACTTTTCTTTACTTGAAGGTTTACAAATAATCAAGCTGTTAAACAACATCAGTTATAGTGGCAAAAGATGATTTATAACTAAAATGGAAGTTTAGGCAAAGTAATTAAAGAGCATAGTATAACGTGGGGCATGATATAATAATTCAAATCTATTAATAGTAAAGTAATCATACAGGCTAATTTGAACAGTATATAAAAGTTCTTGACCTCCTAGTAGCCGGTAGCTAAACTGAAAGAATAGCTAAAATATAGCATTTCTTGAAAGAGTGTAAGGTAGGAGGAAAATATGGATATATTTATACGAAGAGCTAATAAATGTGACCACGAAGCTTTATTACCTTTATTCAGGCAAGTTCATGAGTTACACGTTAGCGAAAGACCAGATCTGTACAAAGAGAATTCCACTCCAGTGAGCCAAGCGTTTTTTGAAAGTCAGCTAGATGATGTGAAACAACATATTTTTGTAGCTACTATTGGTAACGATTTAGCAGGAGTCATTGTGATGAAGGAAGAAGAAATAACTGAAAATTCATTTGTGAAAGCAAGAAAGGTGTTATATATAAACAGTCTCTGTATTTCTGAAGTACATAGAAAGCAGGGAATTGGAAAAAGACTGATGAAATATGTTTTTGATTTTGGGAAAAGTTTGAAAGTTGATAGTATTGAATTGGGTGTATCCGAAAATAATCCGCATGCAATAAAATTTTATGAGTCAATTGGGATGAAAACCAAGAGTAGAAAAATGGAAATTATATTAAATTAACGAGGGTAATTTGGGAAAAGTATGTTTTGAGGAATCTGTTTCAAAACATACTTTTTTCGGTAGGGCTTGAACATTTTTTAGCAAGCAGTCATGAACAGGGGATAGGCTTTAGAAGTACAAGCAGCGTATAACTTTACTCTGCCTAAACAACATCGATTAGTCTTTTATCATATACATATTTAGCCCTGTTTGGCTGACCTTCTGCTCGATGTATTTCTAATGTATTTAAGTTCGCTACGACAGAAAAAAGTGTGCCAAAGCCATGCTGTTTTAAATGTAAGCACACATGTCCCTTAGTATCAGACATGATTGACTGTGCTAGAGGAAGTGTCATATTATGAGCATTTTCTTTAAGAAATAAATCTAAGGTTGAATAACGCTCTAATGACTTACTCCAATTCAGTGTTTCAGATGCTGATGAACTTTCATGGTGATTGGTGCAATGAATATAATGGTTAGTAGGTAGGCGTACTTTATAATCATGAGGGGTTACTTCTACAACAGCCATATTCCCTAAAGAATCTGCTAGTAAGTAATTATTTGCTACCGAACTAGGGAATCTTTTTAGTACGGCAATGCCTTCTTCCACAGTACGGCAGTTTTCTAAAATATGCTTAACCCCTATATAAAAATTTAATCCAGGCTTCACTCCCTCATGAGGTACGGATGTAATCCCTACAAATAATCCATGATGGTTAATCCCATCCACTTTTCCAATAAAACAATCGGAATGTCCAATATATTTATTTTTTCCATCCATACAAACTAAGGAGGACTCTGTTGTTTTCTTGAAGTCTAAAAGCATATCATAATTACGTCCAACAATCATCTCGTTTCCATTGAATGCTGAGAAAATACTGCATTGGCTGGCTAACTCAAATACACCTATACTTAATAGAAATGAATGGACCTCTTCAAATGAACTTTGACAACCATCTGAAAATCCTTGTATCTCCTGTACGATGCTAGGGTCAAAATCAA
Source organism: Bacillus spongiae (assembly GCF_037120725.1). NCBI lineage: Bacteria > Bacillati > Bacillota > Bacilli > Caryophanales > Bacillaceae > Bacillus > Bacillus spongiae. The sequence goes on along the minus strand of NZ_JBBAXC010000005.1, from coordinate 73,921 downwards.
CCAGGATAGGCTGACATTGTTCTCCAAATGTTAATTTTTCTTCGGTTACTTTCGGTAACCTGAATCCATTTTTAAACAGAATTTCTCCATATCTCTTCCCTGCTTCGTAAGCATTCCCTTTTAATCTCGGATGATACATACTGCTTCCCCTCCTCATACTATGTAAAATAGTTGGAAATCAATTGATCCCTTTCTTAAGTTTAATGTAACCGCATAGCATCTACCTGTCATTTTATGCTCAAATACGACAGCTGGAGTATTTCTTGCTTGCAGCAGTCTGAAGCTTAACAATACAAAAGGGACTTTAGTGGAGAGAAAACAAATTCCTTGAATGTAAGTCTTCAGCAATAGTGCGGAAATAATAATTGATAAATATGTCCGAATCTATAGGTCTCCTAAATGTGTTTATATAGTGAATAGATAAAAGAGGGAAGGGTTAACGAATAAAATTCAACATGTATCAAAGGAAATGCGAAATTTAAAGTGGAAGTTTGACCAGTTTTATGGAAGTATTGAAGGATGGATACGAGGGTTTTAGTGATTTGATTATTCTAGACGGTGGTCGAAGATCATAAGTGAAAGTGATCAATTTCTTAATAAAAACTACCTTTAATCTGAAAAGAATCCATTTTGATCAATCTTCTTTCAAAATGGATTCTAAGTTAACCACAATGTAAGGCTTTCTTTTAAACCTGTAATAAGTGAAATCTTCATGATCCATTGGTTTGAAAGAAAGTTGTACCGTTAATAAAAAGTTGCACCGCTTTACCCCTTCGGACATGGTTGTCTAAAGGGGATTTTTTATAAGGAAAAGAAAAAGAAAGTCCTGAATTAAAAACTCGCTTAAGAAGAGACAAAGAGTTGTTCCGTTAATGGGCCAGATTCTTGAAGACTTGAATTTGAGATAATACAAAAATAAAATTGTATTATATACTAAAATGATAGAACAATATTACATAAAAAAATTATAGGAGGTACTATGTAAGTGATTTCACTTTCTATATTTGTAGAGTGTCAAAATAAGGACGAGGCTATAGTAATATCAACAGAGTTAAAAAAGAAGATAGAGCCGTTTATTATTAATTATGAATTACAAGAAATAATACCCTATAGGAAAATTGATGGTTGGTTTAACATGGGAATTAATCTCGAAACATCAAACATTCTTGAAGTTGAGAGTGCAGAAAGGATACTTGAAACGATGTCTAATAAGTGGGATTGGACTAAAGGTTGGTCTACTGCTTTAGCTACTGAGAGAATGGATGGTTTGGTTTTTTTTAATGAAAAGGTAAAATTTATTGATTGTTGGTTTGAAGACTTCGCATTAAATGAAACAAAATAGTACCGTTTTACCTTATCAGATATTGTTATCCTATGGGGTGTTTTCAGTAAAAGGAAGAGGAATTCAATAACCAAAAGATTGAAAAAAGACTGTTAATTACAATAGAGTTATTCCACAAAAGGGCGCGATGATCTAACATCGTGCTTTTATTATAGTTGAATAAGTTGTTGCAAGATTTGAGGGATTTCTAAATAATCGGTGGTTTTGATGTCTGGGGAGATGCTACTCCATCCGAAGAATATATAACTATGTGTCAGGATTCCAGTAAGTATAAAAAAGGGATATAATACGTTCTTGAAGAAAAGGACACAAAGGAATTATTAAGCTCTCTTGAAGGCTTAAGTGTAATAGGGATTGGTTCAATCGCTACTCATATACAAGTTGAATATATTAAACCTATAGAGTAGGAGTGTTTAAATGAAAGATGTAAGAGACCTAATCCATACAAGGAAATTATGGGTAGATGAATCCGATATAAAGGCAACTGAACAAAAGTTAAGGGCGACTTTTCCAAAATAATATAAGGAACTTTTCAAGTTAGTTAATAATGCAGAAATAGGTGAATGGATTCTTTATCCTATCAAAGACCATAGAAATCCCCATAAAAATTGGGATGATATTGTTAGACAAAACACAATAATTAGAGATGAAGAAATGTCCAAAAGTCTTATTGCGATTGGTGATGATGGTTCGGGAGATAAACTGGTTCTTAAAGTAACTAACGGAACTATGAGTGATGAGGTTTATCTTTGGTATCACGAAACTGGAAAAACCGAAAAAAAAGCCCATGATTTGAAAAAATTTATTATTTTAATTTCTGAAGAAGAGAACGAAAATGATTTTGAGGACGAATAGATTTTTATACAGAAAATAGGAGTTCTTTATTGATGAAAAGCTCGTCTAATCTTGTATTGGACAAGAGTCAGCAAGAGAGAAGATTATAATAAAATACAATAGAATTAATAAATAGAAAATTTTTAATATGTTATTGCTCTAATAAGGGTACAGGATTCACCTTTAGACAAAATTACTAATAAGTATTTAGACGCAGCAAATAAGGGGTGGTAGAATGACTAAGCGCAGAAGAATTAAAGTAGGGAATGTCTATGCTATTCCCCTACCGAATAGTAACTTCGCTTTTGGCAGGCGATTTAAAGACAGTTCAATTGGAATATACGAGCATATAGGTGAAGATATAGAGGATTTACCAAAAGAAGAAAAATACGATTTTATTGTTGGAATATATGACGATGTATTAAAGTCAGGAGATTGGCCATTGGTTGACAATCGTTCATTTAGAAATGAAGATGATTCATGGCCCCCTCCTACTTTCATAATAGATGCTATTTCTGGGGAGTATTCAATCTACTATAAAGGTGATATTCAAAAAGCAAGCAAAGAACAATGTGGTGGATTAGAAAGAACTGCAGTTTGGGAAGGGTGGCTTATTATAGATAGAATTATGGGTAATGATAGCTGGAAGGATTATTAGAAGAGAAGGAGGCTGGGACAGAAGTATTCCAGCCAAAGGAAAAACCGAACTATAATGAAAAACTCTAATATAGAGTTCCATTATAGTTCGGTTTTTGTAATTATAACTCTTGTTATATAAGAAATTATTCGGCTTAGAGAATGGTACATTTAGTTTTGTCCTGTCCCAGCCTCTATATATCACCCACAAGAAGCGAATTACCTAATCCCGATTTTACAGATGATAATAACTAAAAAATGCCTGCTCTAAAAATTGTATCTATTTTAACTAAAGGGACTTTTCTTGAATCAGCTATTAATTTCTAATAAGGTTATCTCGAATTCAAGTCTTCGGTTATAGGGCGCGCTTGTAAGATAACAGAGGTAGAAAATGATCGAACGTTTTATAAAAATTCACATTAAATCTTCAGGTGAAGAAGCCATTTATATCAACCTTTTTTCAAGATGACTTCTTTTTGTGAGCTCTAAAATTACGGTTTGTGAGATGTTTACAATCAAACTTTATTCTAAAGCAACATTAATGTAAATTTTCCTAAAGGCGTTCTCGTATCAATCGCTAAATTTAATATCACTAAATGAATGCCATGTTTTTCTAATTTTTCCGTTAACTCTAGTTATTGTTTTGTATTCCTCCCCATAGATGACAAGCCCTTTTTGGTTGGTCGTTATAAGGGGTGTTTGTGAGAAAAGATTTATTCGATGGCTATAAATCGGGTCTGAAAGGAAAAAGTGAGTTTGAGGTTCATCTTTTGAAAGATGGAAAAGGGAATATTAACCGTCTAATCAGCATCATCAACGATTATCCGGAGCAAATAAAAGAACTAGAAGAGAATATTGTAAAAGTAAATACACAGATAAAGGAAGCAGAAATTGAGATGGAAAAGCCTTTTATCTATAATAAAGTTCTATTAGATTCATCGATAATTGCACTTTTTACAAATGTTTTACTAGTCATGACATTTAAAAATTCTTATACATTATTTCTGGAGTTCATACCAACCTCTCCTTTGTAAATTGATGTTTTTTGGAAACGTTCTATTTATGGTGCACTTTTTAATGGAGTGACGTTATTTCAAATTTAAACCTTGACCTTATTTCGCCCAATTTTTAATTTCAAATTTTTTTTAAGCAATTAAAAATTACCTAAAAGGAAAATGTATTTAATTATAGAAAAAAGCAGACAATGAAAAATGACTGTCTGCTTTTTCTTTTGATAGACACATAACTTTTTTGCTTTAACAATCATATACAATAATACTATATATTACAATTTGTTGGTAATAGTTAATAAAATTTAGCTTTGAGGTCTTAGCATTGGTGCTTTCAGATTTTGCACCAGAACTGGTTAGATTGACGAGGGGAAGTTTATTCACTCATATTTCTTTAAAACAATAGATGCATTATGACCTCCGAAACCAAATGAGTTTGATAGTCCCGTATTTATTTTCACTTGTCGAGCAATGGATGGTACATAATCTAGATCACATAATGGATCAGGATTCTCTAAGTTAATTGTTGGAGGAACTATCCCTTCTTTTAAACTCATCGCTAATGCAATTGCTTCAACTCCACCAGCTGCTCCTAACATATGACCAAGCATAGATTTATTAGCTGTTACAGGAATTTGATAAGCTTGTTTTCCGAACAGCTGTTTAATAGCCATCGTTTCTGAGATGTCCCCTACTTTTGTACTTGTTGCATGTGCACTAATAACATCAATTTCTTCAGGAGATATATTGGCATTCTTTAAAGCTGATTTCATTGCAAGATATGCACCTTTACCTTCCGGGTGTGTAGCTACAATATTGTGTGCATCTGAACTTGCACCATATCCAATGATTTCAGCATAAATCTTTGCCTCTCTACGTAAAGCATGAGATAAAGATTCTAAGGTTAGAATTCCAGCTCCTTCTGACATAACAAATCCATCTCGATTTTCATCAAATGGACGACTAGCTTTAATGGGATCATCGTTCCTTGTTGATAATGCTCTAGCATTACCAAAACTTGCTATTGATAAGTCTGTAATAGCTGCCTCTGTTCCACCCGCAAACATAACGTCGGTTTCTCCGGTACGGATTAGTCTAAAGGCTTCTCCAATAGCTGTATTTCCGATTGCACAAGCAGAAACAGGTGACATTGAGGGTCCCATAGCCTTCCATTTGATACTAATTTGTGCAGCAGCAGCATTAGAAATCATGGAAGGTACTAGAGTTGGGCTGACTCTTCTTGGCCCCTTCTGCCTAAGCGTATCGATATTTTCAATCAAGGTTTTAATTCCTCCTATGCCTGAACCTACGTATACGCCGAGCCTTTCTACATCTATTCGATCGAGTTCTAACTTAGAATCAGTCCAAGCTTGTTCAGCAGCAGCCAATGCAAATTGAGAAAATCGATCTAAATGTCTTGCTTCTTTCTTTCCTAAAACTTCATCTGCATTAAAATCTTTAACGATACCTGCAATTTTTGTCTTATGATTAGTAATATCAAATGTATCAATAGTGGATATACCAGATTCTCTGTTAATCAGATTATTCCAAAATGTGTTGATGTTATTTCCTATAGGAGAAACTACTCCCATACCAGTAATCACAACTCTTTCCACTTTTCATTCCCCCAAATCAATAATATACTTGTATTTTACATTCCTTTTATCCTATTACAAGTGTTTGTTTATCCTGGTATAATTACTACTAGGTTAAATTATTATGAAGTGGGGTTTTAAAAAATGAATGATAAAAATAGGCTCGAAGCTTTGTCGATGTTCTTAAAATCTAAGCGTGCCCAAATTAAGCCAGAGTCTATGGGTTTCCCTGCTGGACTCCGTAGAAGGACACCTGGGTTACGAAGAGAAGAAGTTGCTCAATTAGCAGGTGTAAGTACCACCTGGTATACCTGGCTAGAGCAAGGAAGAGATATAAAAGTTTCTTCAAGTGTACTTGATTGTATTTCTACAGCTTTGCAATTAAATAATGATGAAATAGACTATTTATATGACCTAGCATTAGAAACAAAATCAGAAGCTATAAATCCAAAAAAGGAGCAATCAGAGCTTAGCCCTTCTTTAAAGCGAATACTAGCTGAATTAACATATTGTCCAACTATCATTACGGATCGACATTGTCATATTGTGGGTTGGAATCCTGCATCAGCGCATATTTTTTTAGATTTTGAACAAATACCGAATGATCAAAGAAATTTGATTCGTTTATTGTTCACTAGAAAAGAATTTAAAGCATTGGCCGTCAATTGGGAACATTTTGTGAAAGGTTTTCTTGCTATTTTCCGTACCTATTATGGGCACTATTTAGGAGATGAATGGTACCACCAATTTATTAAAGAAATGAGTCATTCACATTCTAAATTCAAAGATTTATGGCAAGAAAGTCAAGTGAGTAAAGCTCCAGAAATGATAATTGAATTCAGACATGCTAAAGCAGGCAAAATGTTGTTTAATTTAACTTCTCTTCAAGTTCAAGGTGATATGGATTTACGGTGCAGTGTCTATACACCAGTAGAGGAAACAGAAAATAAATTAAAGCGTTTATTGAATAGGGTTTCCGATGAAAATTAATAAAGTAATTTCTTTTACTAGATAAATAAAACTGATTACTAAACGAAGTAATTCCTTTTATTGAAATTTAATTTTACTTGCTCTCTCTGTCCACTACAATGGAGGCAAATGGATATAAGCTCTTTATAGCTTTATGGAATGGCTTCCACATATCCAACACAACCGTTTTGACAGCTTCAGGTGAGGTGATATTCAGATGGAGAACTTGTTGGGTAGAATTACAAGTGCGTTCGTGAATCATTCCAAGTACACATCCCAATTTCGCATCCATCAAGACCGTTTCATACCGATGACCTTTTCGAACGGATACTTCATCTAAGTTTAAAACCAGGTCTTCTGAATCTCTTTTCTTTTCTTTTCGATTACTTCTTTATGTTCCCCGGCTTTCTCCTGGGCGACAGAGTAAAAGATTCTTTCTAAAGTAGAATAAGGAATCTGTTGTTTTCGACTGACAAACTGAATAGTGGTATCTATACACTGTTCATAGAGGTACTCTCTAAATCGACTTGTCTGATGACAACCAGGTTTAACAGAATCATAGGTTTCAGAAAAAATCTCGAGGCAGTTGTGACAACGAAATCGTCTCACTTGGATAAAAAGATACAAAGGTTTATGGAGTAGAGCTATATCTCTTACTTTTCTTATCCTTCTGTCGTGTACAGAGCCAGCGAGAAACCCACAGTAAGGACAACGTTCTTCTTCACATTCTTTCTCAACGACTACAAAATGAAAATTCGAACCATTTTCTTGTTTAATGACTTTAAATTCTGGCAAATCTAGTGATAGGGAAAGCATTTATGAATCCTCCTAGTGTTTGTTTAGTGGCTAACATTATGACCAGGATTATATAGATGCTATTTCCTATTTTTATGGATAAATCACAAAATTTGGTGATGAACCAAAAGAAATAATTAAAACTTGCTATCTCCGTGTTTGAGTTAAGAACACGAAAGATATTTCAATAAGTTTTTTACATCTAAAGATATTAAACAAGCTATTCCAGAGTTAAAAAATAGAAGATGAATTAGTTTGTAAAACAGATTTTGAAAGAATAAGTCCGTTTTTATTAGAGGGAGACTTTGGACACACAATATATCATGGTGGGGCTTATGAATCTTTTCCTGGAACACCAAAGGAGGCTAAAAAACTAGGAGAGGAATTATGTTATTTTATCTTTGGCGATAGGATTTTAGATATTATTCCATATCGTTCCTATAACCCATCGAGTACTTGGTTTTATGATATCGCTTGGGATTGTACATGGTTTTTAATAGATAAAGAACTAAAACGTATTTGGCTAATTTGTATAACTGATACAGATTAGAAAAGAATGATATATAAGTAACGAAGGTTTTAAAAGAATGGGATTTCTCTCGAATTCAAGTCTTCAGCTATACCAGCTAATATAAGTCTATACTTTTTAAGTGATTATACCAAATTTAAGGTGATATAATAAAATATACATGACAAAGAAGCTTCAACGTTGCTAATTGAAGTTTTTGTAAGTTGTGTAATTAATTGTATTGGTTTATGTGGTGAATTTTTGTTTATGCTTTAATATGGCATAAATCCAATGCAATAGCTTGTTGGCACAAGCTATGATAGCTACTTTGTGAGGCTTGCCCTCACTTCTTTTTTTGTCATAATACGCTCGTATCTTTACATTTCGATTATTGGTTAATCCACACTGAACAGCTGTATAGAGTGTTTGACGGAGCTTAGTAGATCCTCTTTTGGTAATTCGATTGATTGTAGCTGTAAACTTACCAGATTGGTAAACCCTTGGGTCAATCCCGGCATAAGCTACTAGTTTTTTCGGGTGACTAAACTGCGTGACATCGCCTATTTCTGAAATAAGTGTCGCTGCTATTTTAGTCCCTATCCCTGGGATGGATGTAAGAATCTCATATTCCTCAAACTCCATCGCTAGCGATTCGATTTCCTTTTCTAGTACGTTCAGAAACTCTCGTTGTTGAAGAAGCATTTGAATATACATTTTTAGCGTAACCAAATGACTTTGATACAGTGTCTTCTTAAATGGGTTCCGTTCTGCTGACTCTTTTAACTGTCAAAGCCTTCTCATAAAACCACCCATACGATCTTTTTCCTCCTATACCATGCATTTCCGTAGCTAATTCTTTTGTTGGTACCTTTAATACTTCATGAGAAGTAGGGTAGAGGAGTAGCGTTTTTAAAGATAAAGGCGCATATAAATTACTAAAAACCCCTTTATATTCAGGAAATACTTGATCGAGTATCGTTTGAAACTGAAGTTTTAGTTGTACATAGTTCCGTGTTAAAGAATCGTGTTGTCTATTCAGATTTCGCAGGTTCATCGTTTGAATATTTTTTCGTTGATAGGCGACTAAGTCCTCTTTGTAATACATCTCGCATAAATGTTTCGCATCAGCTGGGTCTGATTTTACTTTTCGAAGACTACTTTTTTTCGTTTCGTAAGAAACAACGGGATTCACTAAATAGTACGCAATCTTCTTTTCATCGAGAAACTGTAAAATCGGTTCATGGTAGTGCCCTGTAGATTCAAAAACAATGACAGGTTTTAATTCAACGTGGCTTTCCACCTCTTTAAAAAACTTAAAAAAATCACGTAATCCATTGGTATCATGCTTAAATTTAAAGGTCTTTCCGAAGGGTTGCTTTCTTGCCAGGAAAGCTTGAACTTGGCTTTCTCCTTTTACGACATCCAGGCCAATCACTGGATCCATACGGTATCACATCTCCTTTTAGTAGATTTGTCGGTAGCCCCTGTCTTTCTTGTAGTGTCATAGCTTCGCTTGTTATGCGGGGTCTTGCCCCAACCAGCCTCAAACATGTTTCTACAAGTAGGGGGTGAACAGTATAGCCGACGGGATCAAGTCCCACGGGCGCAATCGTCCTACCCCGACTACCTAAAGAATAACCTATAAAAAATAGGTCAACCAGATATATAATAAATCCGGTTGACCTTATAATACGATTGGGCGCTTTAATGAAATATGAATCACAAAAATTATCAAACTTTTTTATAAAACCAAAACTTAAATTTGCTAGATAAGAATCCATTTTGATCAATCTTCTTTCAAAATGGATTCTAAGTTAACCACAATGTAAGGCTTATTTTTAAACCTGTAATAAGTGAAATCTTCATGATCAATAGTTTATATGCTTTACAAATTTTTCTGGTACTTAGAGTGTTCATCCTTTACCCCAACATTTTCATATCCATTATTGAGATAAAAATAGTTTAGCTTAGAGTTGTTTTCTACACAATCTAATCTTAAAATGGTTTTCCCCATTTCTTTAACGTGTTCTTCCAACCAAAGTAATACTGTCTTTCCTAATGCTGAACCGATAGCCTCCCTAGTCAAGGCTAACCTGTGAAGGTAAACCGCGCCATCATTCTTTTGACCCCAAATGTGTTGATCCCAATCACTTTGTGTTTCATATAAAGTAAAAGTAGCAACGAAGGATTCACTCTTTTTAACTACATATGTACTTTTACTAAGAATAGCTTGTTTAATTTCTTCATCTTCGCCGCCATCTGCTAAAAATCTCCATTGGTCTATCTCTTTATCCTTTAACCATCCAGCAACCTCCTTTAAGAGGGATAATACTTGTTCTTCATCTTTCCTCGTTGCTAAAGTAATATCATAAGCATCCATGATCTTTACCTGATTTTTACCCATTAAAATCCCTCCATATTAAATACTTTACACAATATGAATTCGACATTTTCTAAATGTAATCCTCTATATTTGAACCTTGCTATAATCTGGGCGAATTAAAAGATGTGAAAGCTGCGTTCACAACGATTAAAAAGGGAGGGTTAGTTATGTAAAAATTACATGTGTCATCGTCGAAGGGATGAAGTGGGCAAGCTTCCTTAAAAATCTGGAACTAGATGTATAAATGGAAAAGAAATCACCGAGGTTATAGGTGTCTTTTTTGACCCAGCTTTTTTGCTATAGACAACTACGAACGACAAGAAGTATGCTCTAATTAAAGCAGTAAGACCTGAACCCATCCAGGAGACTGGAAAATGAGCTGATTAATAAAATGTTCCTCAGTGCTTGACTTTATGGGGTATAAAAACAGCCATTCCTTTATGAAACGGCTCTATTCTTTATTTTGTCAAAGCCTAAGGACTTTTAGTTTTATTTACCCCACCCTCAACTTCTTCATAATGTTTAAATATTTCATTTTCTGTATAACCAGAAATACCATCTTGAGTAATTTCGCCTTTGTTATAATGATAATAATAAATGGCATTTGGCTCGTCATTAAATACTACTGATATACTCCATGGCTCGTAGGATAATATAAAATCCAGTATGGAATGCTCGGCTTCAATTTTTGTTATATCACTATCTTTATAGCTTTTTTCTACTGTCAAATACCTAAATACTTCATCATATCGTGTTTTTTCACCTGTATATACATAGATGAAGTATGAAAAAGAAGCAAGAAAAATGATCAATAGTGGGATGGACAGTAAAGCAGTTTTTTTGTTTTTAATAACCTTAGACAATATCTCTTTCCCCCTTTGTTTAATAGTAGATGAAACCCCCTATAGTGTCATTATACACTAAATTATGGAATCGTCAGTTTATTTAGATAATGAAAAGTAGTGTGTTCGATTTACTTGCTGCATGACAATGCCATTAAAAGCAAATTAGCTCTTATTAGACTCAAAAGGAACAATCTTTACGCAAACAGCCTATTATAAGATTAATTTGACTAATCATAACGTCAAATTCTAGCACCGTATATACGATTATTTGCTCTAATAAATGGATAAAAATTGTTTTCAGTATCAGAAAAGGGCAATCATGTTCTTTTAGAATCAATAAAAAAACGCCAATATTGGCGCTTCATCCCTCTTCTTTCTCCATTTTTCCATCGTTCCCTTTATCTAGACCTGTTGCATTATTAACAACTTGTGCTATGAAGTTTAAGCCTTGATCCATAGCGTTCATGTCATCTGATTTTTGACCGACTTTATTGTCGTCCACCTCTTTATTCACATCCATCACCTCCTAGAGAATAGGGTTTGTTGTTAAGAGAAAATTATACAAAGCAGCTGAAGAAGTGACATTCGTCTTCAAATATAATGGAATTTTTGTTATTTTCAATAAAATAAGCGAATGGTACACTTATTATAATGAGGTACACGAAAGGGGCCGGAGGATATGCATTTTGTTCCAATTGATGTGCAGAAACACCAAAAATATGTACTCCCTTTTCGAAGAGATTCTTTCATCGTTAGTTTCGGAACCGATAAAGGCTTAGGTGATGAAAAAGAGTATTTAGAATGGCTTTTAGTCAAGTCTAGACAATTTCCGGAAGGATTTGTTTTAGTGTTGGAGAACGATATTCCTATTGGTCAAGTTGAGCTAACGATTAAGGAATACAAAGGGAAAGTGATAGGGTATGTCAATTTATACTATTTAGTTCCTGAGAAACGTAAGCTTGGATTCGGAAAAAAGCTTCATCAATATGCCATGACGTTTTTTAATAAAAATGGGGTAAGCGAATATCACCTCCGTGTGTCACCAAATAATTCAACGGCACTTGCGTTTTACAAAAACATGGGAATGGAAGAACTTTATACGGAGTTTGACGGGAGCGTCATTAGAATGAAAGGAAATATTTAACTAAATAGACATTAATTAAACGGGAGGATAACAAATGAAAACAATCGGCATTCTCGGTGGAATGAGTTGGGAATCTTCATCTATCTATTATCAATTAATCAATGAAAGAGTAAAAGAGACGCTTGGTGGCCATCATTCTGCAAAATGTGTCTTGTTCTCTGTTGATTTCCAGCCTATTAAAGATCTTCAACATGAAGGTAGGTGGGAAGAAGCAACAGAACGGTTAGTAGACTCCGTTAAAAGCATCGAAAAGGCAGGAGCTGATTTCTTAATTATTGGAACAAATACGATGCATAAAATAGCGGATGAAATAGAAGCCACTACATCAATCCCTCTTTTACATATTGCCGATATGACAGGCGAGGAAATTAAAAATCGTGGACTGAAGAGACTGGGCTTATTAGCAACGAAGTTTACAATGGAGCAAGACTTCTATAAGGGAAGATTACAAACAAACTCTAATCTCGATATCATTGTACCTGATGAACAAGATCGAAACACTGTACATGACATCATTTACGATGAGCTCTGCTTAGGTAAAGTAAAGGAAGCATCCAAGCAAAAATATCTCGATATAACTAACAAGCTGATTCACGAAGGCGCAGAAGGAATCATTCTCGGGTGTACTGAAATCACGATGTTAGTGAAAGAAAGTGACATTCAGGTTCCAGTATTTGATACGACAAAAATACATGCAATAAAAGCGGCTGATTATGCCATGAATCACTTCGTTTTAAATCGTTAACGAGTGAGAGGATAGGTAATGTGCTGAAGTTGGAAAAAGGAGAGAAACGTTGATCCAATGTTTCTCTTTTTTAAAGATATTTCTAGGAAAGTTATTAAAAACATAATTCCAAATTGAAAGAGGAGGTATACGTACACCAATGACACCTTAATCTTCCTCTGAAATGGGACCAAATTTAACACATAACCTCCAAAATTCTCAAATGTTGTAGGTTTTTGAAAGGCTGGATAAGTTTTGACGTTGTTTATCAACCATAATAGCTTTGCTATGCAAAAAGTCGATCATATCGTTAAGTTTTTTCTTCAGCCAATACCCCTCTGTTTAAACCTCCTGAAAGCAGTCTTTCTTATTAGTCCTAAATCAACCTTTAATGAAAATATTTCTATCCACGAAGATTTTATGACAACGGTATCCTAGATATAGGAGCTATTCAATCTGAAAATTGCTGGTGTTAGGAAAGCAGTAGGATATTTGAATGGACTTCAAATCGTAGAAGGTCAGTGATCACGAAGACTATCTTAAACGATGATTGTGACAACCTTTAATTGCTTTATGCAGAGAGTGACTTCCATTAATGTAAGGAGTTCCTCCTTTGTGTTAAATAAAAATATGTAACTTTTTCCTCATTTGAAACGAATAATAGTTAACCAATAAAAAAGGGGGAAGAGGATGGTTGATTTTGATAATCTGGAAGACAGCATTGCTGAGGTTTATCAACACTATTATTTAGATGTTTACCGGTTTCTTGTTTGCTTTTCAGGTAATCAAAATGATGCAGAAGATCTAACACAGGAAGTATTTATACGTGTCCTAAACCAGTTATCCATGTTTAGGAAAGGAAAAAATATGAAAACATGGATTTTATCGATTGCCAAACATGTGGCGGTTGACCATTACAGAAGGAAGAAATTTATTTCTATTTTTAAGGAAGGATTTTTCTTACAACTCGCTTCAAAGGAGAAGGCACCCGATGAATTATTTGAAATGAAAGAGTTAAAAGACCATGTAAATGAAGCCATCTCTCGCTTAAAGCCAAATTTTCGAGCTGTCATAATATTAAGAGCAATAAATGAATATTCCATTAAAGAAACAGCTGAAATCCTCCAGTGCAGTGAATCAAAAATAAAAGTTACTTATCACAGAGCCTTGAAAGAGTTACAGAAGAAAATTCATCTTTATGCTGAGGAGGTCATCCGAAATGCCAACTGAAAAAGATTTGCTGCAGTTAATCAAAGAATCTAATACTGTCGTGCCAAGGGAGGAATTTGTATTAAATACAAAAAGCCTTTTAGAAAAAAAAGCGAGGAAAAAAGAAAAGCGGAGAAAATATAAGAAATGGTCGATTGCTTCCATTTCTGTTTTCATCAGCATGATGAGTGGATGGTGGCTAGTAAGTGGAGCAAATTTCGAAAAAATAAGCAATAGCTTGGCTTCTATAGAGCATAAAGACCCTCCGGTAATGGTTGATCAAACAAAAGACCCTCTCGTATATATTTACCATACACACAATCAAGAAACCTTCAATCCAGAATTATCAGCTGAATATGCATATGATGAATCGTACAATATCTCATTAGCCGGTGAAAGATTACTTGAACAATTGAAAAGTTATGATATAGTGGCGATTCATGATAAAACAGATGTAATGGGAATTGCAAAAGAGCGGGGCTTATCATTTCAAGACCTCTATGAAATATCCCGTGAAGGACTTTTAAAGCAAATTCGTAATCATGATAGCATTGATATGGTTTTCGATATTCACAGAGATTCACAAACAAAAGACATCACTACAAAAAAAATGGACGGAATAGAGTACGGAAAAGTCTTTTTTATCGTTAGCCCTGCTAGTCCATATTACGAAGAAAATGTAAAGTTTGCCGAATCACTTCATAATGAATTAGAGAAAGAATATCCAGGGTTATCAAGAGGTATTATGCATAAAGAAAGTCATGGAACACAAAAGGCGTATAATCAAGACCTACTTGCAAAGTCACTAATAGTAGAAATTGGCGGTTATGAAAATAAAATGGAAGATATATATCGAACAGTTGACATAATGGCAGAAGCAATAAAAGAAGTAGTAAAGCTTGAGAAGCTAAATTAGCGAATAAACTGGCTGTTTGCATGAAGGAGGTAAATTCGGTAGTATTTGATGTAAATCGTGTAAAAAAAGTAGATCTGCAAGTAAACGTGCTAGTATTGCAAGTATTTGATGTATTTTTACAAGTAAACGGGTAGTGTTCGCAAGTATTTAGTGTATTTCTGCAAGTAAACGGTTAGTATTCGCACGTAATTAGCGTAAGTTCACTTTAAAAAGTAGATCTGCAAGAAAACGTATTAGTTTTGCAAGTAAAAGGGTAGTTTCCGCAAGTATTTAGTGTATTTCTGCAAGTAAACGGGTGGCATTCGCAAGTAATTAGCGTAAGTTCACTTTAAAATGTAGATCTGCAAGAAAACGTGTTAGTTTTGCAAGTAAAAGGGTAGTTTCCGCAAGTATTTAGTGTATTTCTGCAAGTAAACGGGTAGTATTCGCACGTAATTAGCGTAAGTTCACTGAAAAAGTAGATCTACAAGTAAACGTGTTAGTTTTGCAAGTAAAAGGGTAGTTTCCGCAAGTATTTAGTGTATTTCTGCAAGTAAACGGGTAGTATTCGCACGTAATTAGCGTAAGTTCACTTTAAAATGTAGATCTGCAAGAAAATGTGTTAGTTTTGCAAGTAAAAGGGTAGTATTCGCAAGTATTTAGTGTATTTCTGCAAGTAAACGGGTAGTTTCCACAAGTATTTAGTGTATTTCTGCAAGTAAACGTACTAGTATTGCAAGTATTTAGTGTATTTCTGCAAGTAAACGGGTAGTATTCGCACGTAATTAGCGTAAGTTCACTTTAAAATGTAGACCTGCAAGAAAATGTGTTAGTTTTGCAAATAAATTGGTGTATTTCTATAAGTGTTAGTTAATAACTGCATGTAATTACTCTATAAATAGTATTCTTTTTGAATTATAAACAGAGGTATTTCACGTGAGAAAATGGAATTATTATAGAAATAGGAAGGAGGTGCCACATGATTAAAAAGGCGCGAAAAACCCCTTTAAAGATTCGAAAACTCGATGCACTTATGAGGAGAGTGTCAAATCATCACCCTGCTCGAAGTAAAATTAATGAGGAATTTAAAAAAAGTAAAGCAGGGTTTCGGGGTGAACGTTCATTAGATTATTATCTTTCTGCATTTAACAAAAATGACTGCTTCATTTTTCATGATCTGAGGCTACAAGGTGAAAATAATACAATTTTTCAACTTGATACCCTTATCTTATCTAGTTGTTTTGTACTAATTCTAGAAATCAAAAACATTGTAGGAACTTTGCTTTTTGATCAAGTTTTTCATCAATTAATTAGAACTACAAACGATCAGGTTAATGTTTTTCCAGACCCTTTGCTTCAAATTAATAAACAGTCTAAGCAGTTCGAGCAATATTTACAAAAGTTCGTCCCTTCAAAAATGCCTATCATTTCCTACATCATTATATCCAATCCTTCTTCACAAATTAAAGCTTCATCAAATTCTGACTCTCTTTCAAGAAAGGTTATACACGCTGCATCTCTTCCCGATAAAATTCTCCTGCTTGAGGAACAATATTCTCTTCCAATTTTATCAAGTGAAGAAATGGAAAAAGTAACGACAACTATTCTAAAGGATGACACCCCATTAAATCCAGATGTTATGAAACAATTTAATATATGTACTAGTCAAATCTTAACCGGTGTTCATTGTCCAGTTTGTAATTACATTCCATTAGAACGAATTCGGGGAGGGTGGTGGTGTGAAAAATGTAACAATTTTAGTAAAATAGCTTATTTATTTTCATTAATTGATTATCTTTATCTAATTAAACCGACTATCACGAATAGGGAATTTCGTAACTTTTTTCACATCCCATCAATATTTACTGCTTCCAGATTGTTAAATGATACAGGCCTTTCATCTACAGGTTCTTTCAAAGATCGAGAATATATGATATCAGAAAAAAAACTTCAAATACAACCTGTTTAACTGTGTTTTTGTTATGTAGTAATTTTTCGTAAAATAAATAGATCAAAAATGAAACTTATCCCAAATTGACTCGTATCCCCATTAAAATCTATTTTTTGTAGGAGATGGTAGAAATGAGCAAACTATTTAGTATATGGATTCTTTTAATAAGCCTGCTTTTACTCGCTAGTTGTTCAAAGGATAGTAGTCAACAACCTAAAAATGAAAAAGAAAAAATCCCGTCCCAATCATCCGTAGAATTCAACCACAATGAACAAACCTTTCACATTATCCCCCTTTATGAGGAAATACTTGATTATACAAGTGCCGCTCAGGAAGACTCACAGTTAAACACGGAGGGAGAATATTTCACTAGAGTCGTACAGCCATTTAAAGAGAAAGCGTATGAGCAAGAAGCAACAATTAATAATTATCAATCGTTCTTTTTGCCAACAAAGAACGTTGAAAAGTTGAAAGAAAATACTATAAAGCTTCTAAAGCAGCAAGAAGAAATCAATCAGCTTATTAAAGAATCACTTCTAAAATCTGCAAAACAATTAACAGGAAAGAATAAGGTTATATTCATTATGCCGTTGAATCCTGAAAATACTTTTCCAGTAAATAGAATGGAAGGTGTATCAGGTGTAGCATTTAGTGAGAATGTACTCTTACTTCAAATTGATCCAGACTTTGTAAGTAGTGCGTTAACGTATGCAGTAGCACACGAATATCATCATACTGTAAATATGGAAACCTATGAAGGAAACTACCCACTAATGGATTCAGCTATATTTGAAGGAAAAGCAGATTTGTTTGCTCGTATCGTTTATCCAAATAAAACAGTGCCTTGGGTCGAACCACTTCCAGAAAACACGAAAGAGGTTATTTTAAATGAGTTGAAGGACAATGCTAATTTAACTAATCATGATATTTATAGAGATTTTTTAGAAGGAGATTATGCTAAAGGCCTTCCCATGTGGTCAAACTATAAAATAGGGTTTACCATTCTAGAAAGTTACATAAAGAATAACCCTGCAATCTCCAATGAAGAATGGACAAAGCTTGATTCAAAAGGAATCCTTGAGGGAAGTGATTACAGTCATATCTTAATAGAGTCATAGGCGAGTTTTCCTATTAATGACAACTTAAAACAATCGTATTGGAATCCCTGCTTTAATTAAAAACTTAATATTTAAAATCAATAAAATATTTTTACTTTATCAATATAGTAAGTTTGTCTTAACACTCCTCCAAAAACCATGTATAATCCTCCTTAAAAATACATTTGTTTTTCGGAGGAGAACATAAGATTATGAAAAAAATTGGATTATTACCAAAAATCATTCTTGCCATAGTGATAGGAATTTTGATTGGGTATTTCTCACCTAGTTGGATCATTCAACTTTTCGCTACATTTAATCATTTATTTGGGAATTTTTTAGGGTTTGCTATCCCCTTAATTATTATTGGATTTATCGCGCCTGGAATAGGAAGAATGGGGAAGGGAGCTGGAAAGTTATTAGGTATCACAGCAGGTTTAGCATACGGGTCCACGGTTCTGGCTGGAATAATTGCTTTTCTTTCAGCGAGCCTATTTTATCCCAGTTTATTATCTAATCAAAGCTTTAAAGCATTTGAAAATCCAGAAGAAGCGTTACTCTCTCCATTTTTCCAAGTGGAGATGCCTCCTATTATGAGTGTCATGTCCGCATTAATATTAGCGTTCACAATCGGGCTTGGGTTAGCTGCTTTGTCTAGTAATGCCCTTCAAAACGTGATGGATGATTTTAAAACGATTATTGAAAAGCTGATTTCTAAGATAATTATCCCATTGTTACCTTTTCATATTTCCGGGATTTTCGCTAATATGACTCATGGTGGTCAAGTAAGTACCATTATGAGTGTATTTGCAAAAGTATTTTTGATGATTATTGTTCTTCATCTATTATTCTTGTTCGTTCAATATACAATGGCAGGAGTAGTTTCTAAGCAAAACCCTATTAAGCTAGTAAAAGAAATGATTCCAGCCTACTTTACTGCTTTAGGTACACAATCATCCGCATCCACGATTCCAGTCACTTTAAAGCATTCTAAAAAGCTTGGTGTTCGAGAAGGAGTAGCCGATTTTTCTGTGCCCCTACTTGCAACAATTCATTTATCTGGAAGTACGATTACACTTGTTAGCTGTGCCGTAGCTGTGATGATGCTTCAAGGGGTAGAAATAACATTTTCTAGTATCCTACCGTTTATTTTAATGCTTGGCGTTACAATGATTGCAGCTCCTGGTGTACCAGGTGGAGCAGTAATGGCAGCAATAGGTCTCCTTGATACGATGCTTGGTTTTGACCCTACGATGCTTGCTATTATGATTGCCCTCTACTTGGCTCAGGATAGTTTTGGTACAGCTTGTAACGTGACGGGGGATGGTGCTATTACAGTAATCGCTGATAAGTTAAGTAAGAAAGAGAAAATAATAATCTAACGTTATCTTCAAAATGGAAAACTACATTTTAACAATGATAATCTGGCTCCTTTTTCCATAGCGGGCCAGATTTTTTCCGTTTCCGTCTTACATATGATTCAGCTTCGTATTGGCGAAGAACATTTCGTGAAGGGGATGAAGGACTAACTATCAAAGAGTTATTACCTATCACACTAGTTAAATGAACTTCAGTTTAGATAGTTATGTAAAAGTCGATGACAAACTGTCTGTTCTCAGAAGAAATCCTTTATGATAAGGTAATAGTATTAAATATTTCCAAAAAATTCAGCTATTGGATATGAGGCAAAGGGGAGAATTTATTGACGCGTATTAAAAATATAGGGCGATATTGCCCGGTGGATGATGACGGGTACATAATGAATGATTCAAATACTAATAAGATTCAACCTGAATTTTATAGGGTAATTGAAAATGTAGTAGAAATATACAAGAGGCATTTAGGTGAGGATTTACACAGTGTATATATTCGTGGGTCAGTTCCTCGTGGTTTAGGTATTCATGGTGTTTCAGACTTAGACACAATTGCCATTACAAATAAAATGATCAATGATCATGAATTGAACTGGACCGAGGCTGAACATGAATTAAATCAACAATTTGATTGTGTGGATGGAGTGGAATTTAGTTTCTACTTTATTGAAGATGTATTAAACAACATTACGTTTTCAATCATTCCATTTATGATAAAGACCCATAGTGTGTGTGTGTTTGGTGAAGATATAAAGAAATTATTACCGGAGTACAAGGCAGATAAATCATTAGCTAACGATCATTTAATTATTTTAAAAAGGCAAATAGATCAGGCTATCACAGACCTTACTGGTAATGAGGATAGGGAAGATATAGTAGATTGTTGTCGATGGATTATGAAAATTATCGTCAGGGCAGGACTTGCTCTTGTGATTGAGGAAGAAAATCTATATACACGAGACTTATTCCCAGCTTATAAGATATTTTCTACTTATTATCCTGAGAAGGAAAAAGAAATGCAACAAGCACTTCACTATGCGATTGCACCAGTGGGAAATGTTAGTGAAATAATTGATTTTTTAAATGAAATGGGAAGCTGGATGGTGATTCAGTCAGATAAGTGGTTACAAATCTATAACCCAAAAAAGGTGAGGCATTTAGAAATCTAATGAATTCGAATGATAGTTACCATTCTCTCAGTATATTTTTTCAGAAAAATATTGACTTTTAGTAGTGTTGATATAAAATTGAAAAAATACATAAATGAGGAGGTTAAAATATGTTTGTACATAAAGTGGATGAAGACGTTTCTTTAAAGTTAATTGAAGTAAAAGATGCAGATAAGGTGTTTGAAATGACAGATCAATCAAGAACCTACTTACGAGAGTGGTTACCGTGGCTTGATTTTACGAAAACCGTTGAGGATACGAAATCTTTTATTGAAGGAAGCCTTAAAAACTATGCTGAAAATAAAAGTATAACAACCGCTATCCTCTATAAGGGAAAGATAGTTGGAACAGCTGGCTTTAATAGTCTTAATTGGGCAAATAAAACCGGATATATTGGCTATTGGCTCGGAGAATCATATCAAGGGAATGGCATCATGACTAAGGTTGCACAAGCATTGACGGAATATGCGTTTATGGAATTAAACATGAACAAAGTTGAAATTAGGGCTGCTGTGGAGAATAAAAAAAGTAGAAGTATTCCAGAAAGACTAGGTTTTGTGAATGAAGGGACGATTAGACAAGCAGAATGGCTGTATGATCATTTTGTTGATCATGTCGTGTATGGAATGTTAAAGGAAGAATGGAATAGAAAATAAGTTCTTTTTAGCACCTTTTAAAAAATGGTCATCCCTTTACATTCATCTGCTTCTCTACACAATGGATAAACTTGAGAATAGGTATGTACGATATACTTCAATCTATTATCTATTGTTATTTCTGTATTTTTCAATTGGGGAGTCAAAATATTTAACGTTTATTTTCACCATTACTCTTTGTCTATCACACATTTCTAGTTTGAAACTTTTTAACTCATTTTGATTATTTTAAGTTGTAAATGTAAGCAAATTATAAGAGGTGATGAGGATGATTTTAGTAAGTTCTTGTTTAGCAGGATTAGAGGTTCGCTATAATGAGACACACTGTTTAAATCATAAAATTGATCGATTAGTCAAAGAACAAAAAGCGGTCGTAGCATGTCCTGAGTTACTCGGAGGTTTATCCATTCCCAGAGAACCCGCTGAAATTGTAGGTGGGGATGGGGGAGACGTACTTGATGGCCATGCCAAAGTGATCACAAAGTCGGGGGAAGATGTAACCCCCCAATTTCTAAAAGGCGCATTTGCTACACTCGAGCAAGCAAGAGAAATTCAAGCTACTACCATTGTGTTAAAAGAAAGTAGTCCATCTTGTGGGAGTACAATGATTTATAATGGTAAATTTTCTGGTGAAAAAAGAATGGGAGACGGAGTAACCTCGGCATTATTAAAGAGAAATGGCTTTCATGTTATTTCAGAAGAACAGTTTGCCGATCAACTGTTATGAACCTAAGCGGCTACTATTTGAGCTAGGATTCTAAATCAGTTGAACCCATCCACATCAGTATAGGTGAAAATGAAGCGTAAGTTACAACCAAATTAAGAAGAAAGAAGCGAATAACCTATAGCAACAAAGGGTATTCGCTTCTTTTATTTTCCGACAGAGCGATTCTATTATGAATTTTGACTAAGGACAGTTGTAGACTTTATTTCTTCCATAACAAAGGCCATTAAGTCTTTCATCATCTCTTCTGAGAGAGTAAAGTCAATTCCAGCAATTGAATAGATTTCCTTCACAGGTTTAGAAGAGCCTAATGATAAAGCTTCAATAAATTGTTGAATGGTTGAATGTGGGTCTTCTTTATAGTTTCTGTAAAGCTGTAAAGCACCAAGTTGTGCGATTGCATATTCGATATAATAAAATGGTGTCTCAAATAGATGGATAACATCCATCCATTGATTTTTTTTCCACTCCTCAAGTCCTTCCCAATTCACTTCACTACTTTCATATGTTTCTACTATGCGCAAAAAGGCATTATTTCTATCTTCGTGGGTATGGCTTGGATTCGTGTACAACCAATGTTGAAATTGATCAATCACGATGGTCATAGGGATAAATTCAAGAATTTGTTTGAAGAGCTCTCTTTTTACCTGATTATATTCTCCATCATTATGATACAATGAAGTCCAATTTTCTAACGTCAAGAGCTCTATTGACATAGCCGCAAGTTCAGCAGTTTCCTTAGGTAAAGTTTTATATTGGTTTAATGGGAGCTCTTTCATAAGGTCATGATGGATGCCGTGTCCCATTTCATGAAGAAAGATGGCAAGGTCATCCTTCGTATTCACTAGGTTTAACAGGATAAACGACGTTTTTGACGCTGGTAAGAATTCACAAAATCCACCAGGAGCTTTTCCTTTCCGACTCTCTAAATCCAAATGATTCAATTCCTTCATTTCCCGTAACAAAGTAGAAAAGGATGGAGAAAGCTGATGTAACAAATTCTCTGCCTTATCAACCATTTCAGAAGTATTTTTGTATGGAATAGTCACTGTCTGCGCACTTTCTACCTTTGTATCCCACGGTTTTACTGTATCAATCGTTAAACCTTCTTTCCTCTTTATGAAATTCATTTACGATTGGCAGCACGTATTTTCGAATAGATTCTGCTAAGTTTAAGCAATCGTTAGGGCTGAAATGAAACCGTTCATATTTTTTGAACATATAATCTCGATAGTTATTCAAGCCTACATTATTTGCTTGTTCTAATCTTATTTGAAGCATCTTATCTAAGAGTGAATGAAAAGTGGTTTCTTTTGAAATATAGGTATTACTTAGTAGCTTTAAAGCTTTTTCTCTGTCATTCCTGGAATCTTCATAGAGAAAACCAATCAGGTCATCTGCCGGAATATTTTCACCTTTCCAGTTTGCAGTCATTTCACTGCGAGAATGGAAGTAGTTGGTGATTAATTGATCCTCATCTATCAGTAATTGAATATTCTCGTCATTCATTAAGGAGAGAGAATTTTCTATACGTTCAATGAAATATTGATAATCTATCGTTAAATACTCCCTAGAATCATAGATTTTTTTCTCAATTTGATTTTTTGCTTTTTTATAAACAGGTTTTATTTGTTGTTGCGATACAGAGTAATCATCCTGCAATTGAGTGTTTGTCGTCTCTCGCTGAAAGTCGATATATTTATTCATTAAAAATTCATCTATTTGATCAAATAGTATAGAAATATTAGCTAAGAAATCGTTCATCACTTCCTCTGAAGTAATGTTTACATCTAGTAATTTGTTTATTTCCTTCTTAAATGTAAGAATATCAAAGGTCATCTAAATTTTGCTCCTTTTGTTATGGTATGGAAATTTATCATTGTTATTATTTCAAAATTACATTATTTATGCAATTCAAATGGTAGAAGAATGGTAGATATACAATAGAAGCTAGCCAATGATAGTGATAGAATGTATGATTGGAAGCTCTAGCAAGGGAGTGCTTGTAGTAGGTTAATAGCTGAGTTTTTATTTGAAATTTGGAGGAAAATGAATGTTAAAAAGAAAATACGGGGATCGATCCAATTGGAAACGGATTATACAGAGGGAGTATGCCCAAAAATATGTAGAAACAGAAGAATTTACAGGCTATATTACTTTGCTACATATGATTGAGGCAAGAGAACCTTTATCTATTCGATACGGAGAAAAGGACTTGACTATTATTGATAATGGGTATATGTGGTTGCAACAATTTCCGTTTGGAAAGCATCATGCCATTACGACTACATTTGATGAAAAGGGAGATATTGTTCAATGGTATATCGATATCAGCTTAGAAAATTCACTTGAAGGAAACAGACCGTATTTAGATGACCTATACTTAGATATTGTCGTTTTTCCTTCAGGAAAAGTGATACTATTAGATGAGGATGAACTTGAAGCGGCATTAAAAAACAGACTGATTGATCAATCAATGTACGATTTAGCCTGGGAGGAAACAAAGGCCATACTGCCTTTATTACATACCCATCAGTTAGAATTGATTAAACTAGCAAATGTACATAAAGAAATGTTAATTCATTCTTTATCGTAAAGAGAGCCAGATAATTATTTATTATGCTGAAAATAAGGGAACTCATTGTATGGGTTCCCTTATCAGATTATCGATATTGCGTAAATTTATAATCCACCACCAAAACCGTTATGTTGAGATTTTACTCGTTCCAATTCTTGTAGCTGTTCATCCTTGCTACCACGTAATGTTCTTCTTCCTAATGCTCCAAATAGACCGATTGCTACAACGGAAACTATCCCAAGGCCAATGTAGAGTCCCATTCAGATTCCTCCTCTCCAACCATTTTTACGCGCTGAACGAACCTACTTTTGTTCAGGCTTCCATTAAGTGGTCAAATTAGGTCTCTGTGTTTTACCGGAAGATGTAATGAACCACTTCAGTGTTTTGTTCATTATGCCACTTTTCTTTTACAATTTCATCCTTTCTATAATTTTTTTCTTAAATAGAAAGTGAAATTGAATTTGCGACGCCTATATCTTTCCTAAGAAGTATCTATTGTATGATTAATACTCCTCTTATACACCCTATACGAGTTAAAGCCATCAAAGTTTCAATTATTTAATAATTTTTTAGTGGAAATTGAATTTTTTTAAAAGAGGTGGTACATTGTCGCTAAATTCCACTCGATTATATTCAGTTGTATTAAGTAAAACGATATATAAAAAAGGAGCCCAAGTGGCTCCATATAAATGTATTCAAATCCTCTATGGCCGTTACCATGATTTTTTCTTTTTATTCGCTCCTGCTAAACAAGCAAAGACAAGTAAGACAACTAATACCAACGCGATAATGGCAAAGATAGCACTGATTATTAACGTAATTATAGCGGCTATTTCTGCTGTTTCACCATTAAATCCAAGTAATACTAATGAGACGGCGATAACTAAACTAAGACCTAATGAAAAGAACCCTAGTGCGATTCCGGCACCTGTACATGCGCAACAATCCTTCACCTTTGTAACTGCATCTCCCATTTGTTTCCCTCCTTACCAATTCATTCTTTATAATTTATGGACTTGGACCTGATTGTGTTCTAGGCGTCAAGTGCCTTTTTAAAAATGTGCGTCAAACTAGTTTTATGTATCGATTTATATGGTCTACTTTACGATGAAAGTACTTTAGATTGTGAAGCAGGTGAAAACCTCCTGCTTCCTTTATAGATACTTGGAGTAATAAGTTTTGGCGAAGCGGTACATGCGGAGCACTGGAATTGGCTGGAATAAGGGATTAGTAAAATGAATGATAAAAATGTATTGAAATGTACAGTACGTAAAGTTTATAGGTTGGTGGATGCCATCCTATGATGAAAAGGGAACATCAGGGGAATGTTCTTCATTTCTTCATTTTATATATAGGACAAGAGGAAGAGCATTACACTATAGCGCCCAAATGCCTAAGGCTCATAAAGGACTACAGAATCTGTAGAAATGATGTTCGTAAGAGACAAGGTATGGATGCTGGCAGAGTGGACAGCTGCGACTTAAACGATAACTTTATAATTGATATGTATAAAAACATAAACCAAGATAGAATTTTCTGGACAAACAAGGAGAGTCCTTTTTGGGTAGTAGTTGATACTATGTCAAATGCAATGATCCCATTTGTTGACGTCAATTAAAATAGAAGCTCATAGTAAGATTTTGCCATACAAAATAAGATCAGAAGAAATTAAAAAAACAACTGAATTAGTCTCTAGAGAAAAAAACAGTCAATATAATTGTCAAAGGCATGATGAAGGAAAAAAGGTAAACTTAGCTTAATGTGATGGTAATGGAGAAAGGGTTCATATCCGTGAAGGATAAGCTTATATTCATTTAGTATTCACTTTAGGTCAGAAGAATAATTTAGTATGGATAGAGGGGGGATACTATTGATAATGGTCAGAATTGGTTGAACGCCATAAATGACAAGGACTAATATAGGTTACTGGTGTTAGGTGGGTCACACTTATCGCATTTGTTGTTATTGAAAATATTATGGCCTACTTCTCCTTGCGTATTGATATCCAATTCTACGTTATTTCTTATTTTATTATAGCGAATCGAATTAGGGCTTGTAGTTCCTGATTCTAATGACACAAAAAATCCTGCATTATCTACGTCACCTTCTGTCCCATTATTACGTACGATATTCCAGTCAACTAAATTCCCATTTGGAAAACCTTTTTCACCAACTATTTGAATGCCGACAGCTGTATTGTCACATACTTTATTATCCATAATGTGGTTGTGATCTGTTGTCACATTAATGCCAATCTTATTTTTTTGAACTGTGTTTTCGAAGGCAATATTTCCAGTTCCAAACATAAAGGATAGGCCCGTTAACCGATTATGTTTGGCTAAATTGTTTAAAAAATGGTTATTTGATTGCAAGTTTAAAAAGCCGATTGAATTTTGTTTAGCTTCATTTCCAGAGAGGGAATTAAAAGTACCTTCCATGACATAACCATTTTCTTGATTGAATGTTGCAAACGTCTTTGTCAACAAGTTGCTTTTGGATTCAACTGTAAATCCATTGGTATTATAGCTTGCTTCTACTTCTTGTATGACATTATTATCGGATGTTAAGCGAACGCCAGTTTGAAATCCTCGAACTGATAGGCTGTGCAAGTTAGTTTGTGTCCCAGCAATGGTTATGCCACATTTTTCGTAGCCTACTCTTCCTAAAATAATTGTTTTTCCAACTCCTGATCCAATTATTTTTAACCTATCTTTGTTCACATTAAACCCATCAAATGTCCCTCCTAAAATTTCAATCGTGTCCCCTGATGTTGCGTGCTTTATTGCCTCTTGAACGGATGGGAAATCAATTGGGACAACATAAGTCGTCATCTACGTATATCTCCTTTCATAATTCGTCATGTTTATCGGGTACGTATTAGCTTAATCTGGATATGAATGGAAGAGAGCGTTACTCCCATCACTGCATACGTATGAGAAGCATTTCATTTTCTATATTCTATAGGCAAAATCATTATCTTTTCCGATAAAATAGTTGTCAGTCTATTTTATGAGTTCAGTAATTTTTATGACTGTACAGATAACTATGTCCTTCGGTAAAGTATAAAAAATTCCGTGCAAAAGGTGCTAGCTTGTTTTATTTCTTTAAATGGACCGTACGTTGAATAACAATTAGGGAGCTTTTCCACTTAATATTTGTAAAGAAGGTCATGTAGAAAACTTGGTCAAAATATTTGGTATGATTAAAATAGAAGGCATTATCATGATGAAATGCGAGCTATAAAAGTAGAGCTATAAAGTGAGGGGAAGGAATATAATGAATGTCCGAATAAGTAAGAATGTAAAGCTATTGATAGGGACATGTATGATGATATTACTCGTAGTATGCAGCATTTTTTTATTATCGAAATATTACAAGGTCGATTTTAATCAAAAACTTCCAATAAGTTTGACTATAGAATCTAATGATGTAGCGATAGAAGATGTAGCTTACCAGTTTTGGTTGAAACTTATGACACCCTATTTAGAAAGGAGCACACTTCCACTTGCTCGGCTAAGCGATATGAATGTTCATCAAATGCAAATACTTGAAGGGGATCAGAATGAAAGCTTGGTGAAGGTTACGTACTGGGTGAAGCCACAACTTGAGAAATGGAGTATTCATCATAACTGGGGTGACCAACAAGATGATGGGACAATTGAGAATATTCAATGGATCATGAGAATCAAGAATACGGGTCAAAACACCTATACGTTACATATGATTGAGGAAATGTCGGAGCAAGACTAATCGCCATTAATAAATAAACACCCTCTTCGTTTACCGTGATGAAGGAAGGCATAATCAGCTTCCATTTTAATTAAATATGTATTATATGTTAAAAAATGTATAATAAATTATAGATAAACATATTTAGAGAGATAAAGTTGTGTAAGGGGAGTCTTTAAATGAAAAATATTTTTGCTTTTGAACAAAAAGAAGATTTTGAAAGATTTCAAGGAATAGTTGAAAGATTAAGTGATAAGTTGACAGCATACGAAAAAATATTGAGAGAAAACTACGACTTATGCGATCTGCCAAAGGCGATTGTTTGGACAACAAACGAAATCGCTACATCAGTCTTTTCAAATGTGCCGATACCAGCGTATACAAATAAAGATATTATCTATCTTTCTCCTGAATTATCGGTATGGAGAAACATTTTTTTGGAGCAGTTAGAAGGGCATGAGCTTCCACACATTATCGAGTATTATGAGAGCTTTTCGGAAGATCAGTTGTTATGTATTTTAGCTCACGAATTAACGCACCATTCTGATTTATTCTTAGATGAATTTGAAGAGGAGAGAGAGGATAGCATTTGGTTTGAAGAGGGAATGTGTGATTATTTATCACGAAAACTTGTGCTTGATGATAAAGAATTTAAAAAAATAACCAGCGTAGAGGAGGAATTATTGGAGCTATTTAAGGAGAAATATGGGCAGCATTCATTAGACAAATTCGGGAGTGCCTCTTATCAAGGTACGATGACGAGTATAATGGTCAATTATTGGCGCAGTTTTAGCGCTATTACGTTTTTAGTAGAGAAGCGGTATGATAACGATATAAAAGCAGTGTTTGATGAGTACCATAAATGGAATAAAGAGGGAAGAAAAGTTCCGTTAACAACGTTTTTTGACCTAGAGGGTTATTGAATTAGAAAACGATTCGTAATAAAGTCACGATGCGAAAATATAAAGTGACGGATACGCCCCATTCCGAAAGTGGATATAAATAAAATTTAATGGAGTTAATCAAAATAGTGTCCAAATAAAGGAAAGCTGCTTGTGAACTATAACTATTATACTTATTAAGCTTATAGGTAGGGTAGTAACTGAAGGATTCAGAATTAGTATTCCAATCCTGTGGCAGTATAACAATCGTGTTCTTCAATTAATTTTTCATCCTTTCGCCGGAACGTTTTGAGCATATAGTATTAGAAAAATATTTTTTTAAAGACGATAAGGCACTGGCTGGATTCATAATCCAGTCAGTGCTTTTATGTAGAAAACGATTATACTTATTCTACATATATTTTTCACAACGAAATGCAGATAAAATAGAGTTGAAATAGGACGCAATACATATTGGTAAATTATATGATGAAAAAATGAGGTAGGAAAATGATATATGAACTGAATAAATTTCAATTCTCTAATGTATCCCATTTATTAACGAGTCGGTTCGTTAATATTGAAATAAAAGGTGTACTTCAAGGGTATAATCCAGGGTGGGTTTTCGTTGATAATATATTGAATCCAAATACTGCTATGGTATGGTCAAAATCTATTGCAGGATTCTATTTTATTGGGCACGAGAACAATCTAAAATTTAATGAGAGAATAGATCAATTTATTGATTCAGAAATTACACCTCGAGTAAGAGAGGTAGGGATAAATCATTTTGAATTCAGTGGTACAAGTGCCAGATGGGATGCAACATTTAATCGTATATTTAAAAAACGGAATCTCGTTCAATCAAAACAATTTACTTATAAGTATAAATGTATAGAGGATGCTGTGCTTGAAAGTCATAAAATGCAAGATGAATTTGATTTGGTAAAAATCGACCATCAATTCTTACAGAGAAAGTTTAAGAATATTGGCTTTATTAACTCATTAATAGTAGATTGGTGGGATTCATTAGAGGATTTTGTGCATCATGGTGTTGGATATTGTGTAATAGAAAACGACTTAATTGTTTCCTGTTGTATCTCAAGTTGTGTAACCAATAATTCAATGGGCTCTCATACTGTCACCTTAAAGGAGTATAGAAAAAAAGGTTTTGCAAAACGACTAGTTAACGAATTACTAAAGTATTGCAAAGACAATAAACTTGAACCTTATTGGGACTGTATGGAAGAAAATCTTGGGTCACGTATGTTAGCAGAGAGCTGTGGTTATAAAAAGGAATTTGAATATAATTTATATAGATTTGACCTATGAATACAAAGGAGCCATATAAATGATAAAAATGTTAGCTAGAGATTATCATAAAATCTCAACGTT
This sequence comes from Bacillus spongiae, assembly GCF_037120725.1. Classification (NCBI taxonomy): domain Bacteria; kingdom Bacillati; phylum Bacillota; class Bacilli; order Caryophanales; family Bacillaceae; genus Bacillus; species Bacillus spongiae. The sequence continues at coordinate 43,479 of NZ_JBBAXC010000005.1, read as the reverse complement.
ATTAAGCGATGGTATTAAATACCCAGAAGTGATTTCAATTATAGAAAACAATAATCCAGGAGCCATTTTTGTCGACGATATAAGTAATCCAAATACAGCATTAGTCTGGAATCAAGGAATGAGAGGATTCTACTTCATTGGTGACAATGAAAATAAATTATTTTTAAAGAATATCAATTTATTTATTAATCATTACATAACAATGTTTTTAAAAGAGAAAGGTATAAATCATTTTGAAGTATCAGGCTCGACCAGTGCATGGGAAGAAACAATTGGAGTTATATTTAGGCACAAGAACCTACAAGCTTGGAGACAGCTAATATATACTTGGAATAAAAAAAATACGATCAATGATTCACCTAAAGAACATGAGTATAAGATATATTCATTAAGAGATGAGAAGATAAATTATCGAGGTTTTAGTAATTGGCAGTACTATAACCAAGTGTTGACTGAGTTTTGGGGGGATATTACTCAACTTCTTCATAAGGGAAACTGTTATTATGCAGTCGATGGATTCCAAATAATAGGAATATGTTATAGTGGCTTTGTAACATCTAATACTAAAACATTGGGCATAGAGATAGACGAAAAACATCGTAATAAAGGCATTGGATATCATTTGGCTTTGAAATGCCTATCGGATATATTAGATGAAGGGAGGCATTTGTGGTGGGATTGTATGAATGAAAATCTCCCCTCTCAATTATTAGCTGAAAAATTAGGCTTTATTAAAAGCCAAGAATATAATTGTTATCGGTTTAATATAAGTTAAGTGAATTAGCCTATAAAAAGTTTATGCTATTTAACAATTGTATATTTTTCTTAAACTCATGGACGTTCTGGAATAGAGCGTCTTTTTATGTAACGATCTAGATAAAGGAGATAAGCCTTGTGGGAGGGCGGTTCAATGGGAGCGAATAAGGCCGATTTAGGATATATAATATTCCCACATTTGCTAATATACAAATAAATGACTTGTTATGAACAGGAATATATACCAACCCAATTCATTCTGGTATTGGTATATATAATGGGTTTTTTATCTCTTACATGACATGATCTTGCGTTGAAATATGCTTGAATATTTCCTGTCTGATTAGTGCATAATGAAAATCGATAAAGATGTAAAGTTAAACAATCACTATGACGAAGAATGAAGGAGAATGTAAAATGGATGCAATTTATACGGCAAAAGCTACAGTTCAAGGAGGAAGAGAAGGGAGAGTTACTTCTAGTGACGGAGCAATTCAACTTGACCTAAGTATGCCGAAGGAGCTAGGAGGAGCAGGCGGCAGTGGAACAAACCCTGAGCAGTTGTTTGCAGCAGGCTATGCAGCGTGTTATGAAAGTGCGTTAAAACTAGTTGCTCGGCAACAAGATACGAAGGTCGGAGAAACACAAATAACTTCACAAGTGACCATTGGGCATGATCCGAGTGGAGGCTATAAATTAGAAGTTCAACTTGATGTGAAGATACCTGGTGTCGAACTGGATGTGGCCAAGCAATTAATTCAAGCTGCCCATCAAGCCTGTCCTTATTCAAAAGCAACTCGTGGTAATATCGATGTTCATATTCGTGTAGTGAAGGAAGCGTAATTCATAATAGGAGAGCACATAAATGTGAGCAGATCTAATATTATGTGCTCTTATTTTCATCTTGATTATAAAAATGCATTAATTTGTGTCGATTTTGTGATGAATAACCTATTTAATTGACGAGTCAGAAGATTAAACTATATAATATATTCATATAGTTTAATCGTTCTCCTTAAAGGGGAGTAGCTTTTACAGCAAAGTCGTCATCTCGGAGTACATACTCTCGGCTTTGTTGGCAACAATTTGTTGTTAGCAAGACCTTTATCATCTGGTAAAGGTCTTTTTTGTATAAAATAAACGATGACTGAAAAGCCGATGATAAGAGGAGTAACGATTAGAAGCTATTGTGTTTTGAAAGTGCAAGCGTAGCCAACTTTCATATGTACCATTAGACATTCTACTTTACTTTAAAAATGGAGGCAATCAATCAATGAAGACAATAAGCGCCCTAACGTTAGCCGGAGCTATTGCATTAAGTACACTAGGAACCAATAGTGTTATCGCTAGCAGTGAAGAACGTTCAAATTCGTACACAACAACGTATACAAAGACGACTGATGACCAGGACAGTGGATTATCTGAACAACAAATCGATTCGGAACAACTTATCGAATCGGAAGAAATAGTTTATGAGAAAGCGATTGAAATTGTTGAAAAAGCAGATGAATACGCGGAAGTGATTAAGGATAGATGGATTTCTGTGCTATTAGATAATGGTGTCTATAAATCACCCGATGACCGTCAGCTTTATGAACTGAGTCAGGTCGAGTTATTCCAGTTATTAGAACCAATAATAAGCTAGGTATGCTATCGTCCTATTGGTTGTTTAAATAATTGAAACAACCAATCATCTTTTTATTTTGAAATAAGTCCTTTTGTTTGAAGCTTACATTCACTATGTTATTTAGGAGAATGTAGGCTTTTTTATATGAGAAATTTCTTTATCTCATTAGAAAAAAGGAAAATGCAAAACTGTGTCGAAAGTAGAGTGAAAGAAAAATATAGTAGAAAATGAAAATGTTAGAGAAAAGGTTGATATTTATGACTTCATAAATAGGCAAGAGGTTTTCATCAAGTAAACTAATTTTATTTTTTCAGTGGTCTATTAATATTCATTTGGGTTGGCTTCTGCCCCTAAAGTAACCTTTTTCCGTCTTCATAGTCTGCGTTAAATATTTATAAATGAAATGAGCAAAAACGAAATGTAAGGGGAGATCGTAGAATGGACTTGAGTAAACTAGAAGCGCTCGTTTTTGATTTAGACGGCACGTTATTAAATTCAAAAAAAGAAGTGACGGAAAGAAACCAGAACGCTATATTAACTGCTTACAGAAAAGGAACCACTATTATCTTTGCCACCGCTAGACCGCCGAGATCTGTCAAATGGTTATTACCTGAGAAACTTCAAACAATCGCACCCTCTGTGTACTATAATGGTGCATTAGTGATCGACAGAGAACGTGACTACTATACACATGAACCTATAGACCCGTCTTTATCCATTGAAATTATTGAGTACATCATTCAAAAACAAGCGAATGCAAGCCTTTCAATCGAGTCTGAAGATGTATGGTACAGTAATAAATCTATGGACTATAGCAAAGCGATGAATGCATTGGTTCAGCCAATAGTTGTTCCTGTAAGTAAATTAAAAGAATTGCCTGCGTCGAAGCTCCTTATCACACACTACTCTGACCATGAAGCGTTATCTTTGCAATTCAGTGAGAAAGCCAACATCGTCTGTACGGATAACAATGAATTGATTCAAATCATGAGGAAAAATGTTTCGAAAGAAGCAGCAGTTACGCAGCTTTGTCATCAAAGAGGAATTTCGATGAAAAATGTAATGGCCTTTGGTGACGATTGGAATGATTTTGGATTACTTACCTCCTGTGGTTTTCCTGTTGCAATGGGAAATGGGATTCCTGAATTGAAGGACTTAGCCTATATTATAGCTGATACGAATGATGAAGACGGAGTAGCGAAGGTCATTGAAAATTTAACGGTTGCTGCAGTATGAAGGGTAAGTTCTCTTTATTTTACAGTTACATACGCGTCATATTACCGCACTAAACTGTGTTTTTTCTCATCCCTACAAATTTCAATTTGTAGGGATGACCTACATTCACTTCTAATATATACCCTTCTATTTGCCTCTAAAAATGAGCCAATTCTTACTCCTAATACTTTTGATTTATTACCCATACATGGTTGTACTTATCAGAAAAAACTGCATTTTTCGCTGGGATTTCTGGGAAGTCTTGAATAGGAGAAATTACTTTCCCACCCTTACTAACTACATGATTAAAAAACATTTCAATATCATCAACAATAAGGTTTAACCATAAAGAACCTGTCCCAACTTCTTCAGGAGCAATTAATCCATATTCTTTGTTTTCATTTAAGACTCTAATTTCTGTATCACCTAATTTCATTATTGTCTCATTCATTTCAGTCGTTTCATCCGTCTTTGATATTATTTGAGCTTTTAGTAATTTATCATAATAATCACTAGCTTCTTTTGCATTACTCACAACCATGTTCACTTCTACTCTCATTTATACACCTTCCTTTTCCGTTTTTATTCCTTATCATTGTAACGCTTTGTATATATCATCTATAGAGATACTCATTAACTTAATCTATTACATATTATATCACTTGTAGACGTACCATTATTAGCACTCACAGAAAAAGTCGCACACACTTGGAGTACAGTTCAGGAAGAAGCAGTAATAAAGAAAAACCAGAGCGTTGAATTCGTAGCTCTGGCTTTTCATGTGCGCTATTGTATGATGAAAAAGTCATTTGTAAGTGCTGTAAGCTAGTTAAAGATAATATCCAATAACAATGATTCCGCCTGTAAGTGCCATAAACACCCCTATGAATAGAAAGGCACGAGGTGATTTATCTTCATCATAGCTATACTTATAGCTATTCGGAATCAGCATATATTTTAAACTTTTTATAAACCAAAACCAGCCCACTAAGGTTGTGACTAACGAAAGATCCCAGTGCCATACATTATGGAACAGAATGATGAATAATCCACTAAGCATTGTAATCAACCCAATAATTGCAGCTGCATAAGACTTTCCTTGTAAATCCTTAAATAGTTCTGACCATTCTTTTTTTAATAGAATATGAGATAGTCCGATGATGACTAACAAGGAACCAGTATATAACTCAATTTCCTCCATGGATACATTACTCCTTCAACATATAATTTATTACTTGTAATTACATATCGATTATGTTTCGATTCTTACTAGTTTAGCGATTGTTTCATTTACATTATGATTATACAAACCACCGTGATAACAGATGACGGTTTCTATATCATATTGTGTAAGTTTATTTAAAGATTGTTGAGCAAGTTCACGATTCATGGTTTGAGGGTTTACAATTAGAAGGCCGCTTTGTACTACTAGTGCATCTGCTGCAACAAGAGTCTTGGAACGCTTATGGTACAAGCTAATATGTCCAATACTATGACCTGGGGTATTAATCACAATGATACCCCCGCAATAAGGTAGTTCTTCCTTATCGGTTACGAGTTTGTCAACAGGAGCACTTGTCACCTTTGAAAGCTCTAATTTAAATTCTTCACGCATTGGTTCTGGCCAAGGTTTCATTTGTTCGATTAACTCATCTGTTAGCATGTCTTTTTCGCCCTGAATAAATGGTTTTTCTAACTCGTTGGCCAATACAGATATGTTACATTGTGTCTCTTCTATAATGCTTGATAAACTTCCAATATGGTCAAAGTGGTGATGAGTGATGATAATTTTCTTTAACCGTTCAAAAGGTACTCCTGCCTTTTGAAACTCTTTAAGAAATAGTTGTCTTTGTGTTGGAAATCCTGTGTCGACCAATATAGCCATTTCTTGATCCCAAATCAGGGTAGGATGTATGATCATATCCATTCCCATAAAGTTTTTTCTTTCGATTTCAAACATTTCAACCCCTGTTGTTACGTGCATGTTCTACCTCCCAGATTCCCTTCTTATATTTAATTATTTCATTTTAAGGGGGATCCAAATTTCACATCCATCGATTGATGGAGAAACTACTTCGATTTCAGGAACGTGATCGTGTTGTTCATAGCCCGTTGAAGGAAACCATTCAGTATATATACGCTCCCAAACCTGTTCCATGTCTTTTGTAGATGAATTATTTGTTTCAAACACAGCCCATCTAGCTGCAGGAATTTCCCTCGAATCATATTTTGGATAAACGTATTCGGTTTTAACGCCAATAAAATAATGGAATTCCTCTTTGTGAAGATCGATGTCCATAATGACCCCAAATAGGGTAGTTTCGCCGGTTAAATGATATAGTTCTTTAGCTACCCCTTCGTCTTTTATCTGCTCCCAAAATTTATTAACATACACTCTACTATCACCCTTGATTATCGGTACCGTAATCCCTTTTCCAACGACATTAAATTTTTCTTTTTTTAAAATTTGATAGTTTACTTGTTTTTCACCAGTCATGGAAAGATGAAAATGGATGCGTGGGAAAGCAACTAAAGTACACTCAGACACTCTAACTTGTGATGGGGCAATGCCATGAACTTTACGAAAGGCTCTTGAAAAATTTTCTGGGTTATCATACCTGTACTTAAACGCAATATCAATCACCTTTGTATTCGTATTGGTTAATTCTTGTGCAGCTAATGTTAACCTCCGTTTACGAATGTATTCAGCGACTGTATAACCTGTTAGCATATGAAACATTCGTTGGAAATGATACGTTGAACTATAGGCCTTTTTCGCTACGATTGTCAGATTAATTTCTTGATGAATATTTTCTTCGATGTAATCGATACAATCATTCATACGTTGCAGTATATTCATAAATACCCCCTTTAAATTAATGAAAGTGTAGCACTAAATTGATCTGTTACCCTATCATTTTGTGCTTTGTAATGACAGGATGCACGGTAAATATATATTTGTATGTTCGTGCTACCTAGGTAATATCCTTTGAATTTGTTGTACTTTTTCGTGGTTCTCATTTTTAAGGGCAAGCTTAGTTGACTCATTGGTTGCATACAGTCTTGTACATCAACGATCGTACGGTGGAACTCCTATGGACCTGCTATCATTAGGGCTACATTCATTAATGGTAATTTATATAGTCACCGTACTTATTCGGAATAAATGAAATGCATTCATTAAGTAGTGTGAAGAAGATGATAGAGAAAGAAAAAGTACAAAATAAAAAAAGAATTTCTCCTCATTGATTTGTATAATCATAATAAATACTACCGTATAGGTGGAAAGAATATAATAAATGAGAAATATACTAAAATATATAAAGGGATTAAATGGAAAAATGATTATGTATAGTGGTAGCTACTGTCTTGGAGGTGGTGATTTATTAGGGTACTTCTTTGAGTTTGGTGCTACCTATAGCTGGAGCGGGACATTCTAAAATGATCATCAAGGTTAGTGCTAGTTTAATGGGAAGAAGCAACTTTATTAGTAACCAAAGAAAACTGTCTCAAATTTCTAAGCTCACATATGTTTTTTGTATTATCTATTATTTCAATATGTAATTATTGAAGATTATGTACTTAAGTATGGTTTTTCATGACATTAATCGGTGGCTTATGACTGATATACAAAAATAGACTAGTAAGTTCATCTATTAGAACAAAGGTCGTTGTAAGGGATTTAGTTACTGTTTTAGATTGGTCTTCTTCATTTTTTCAGATATTAATTTTATTCATAATAGAGATTATTCATTACTTTTTTTGTTATGTTATTATTCTATTGAACCTTACAGAGGATTAATGAGAATATAACCCTCCTTCAATCAAGTGTAGGAGGTTTTTTACTTATCCTAATCTATACTATTTATAAGAAGCATGATAATAGTCTCCCTATACACGTTAAAAACAATACGTATATTGATGTGACAACGTACCTCCTTTTAATTTCTACGATAAAGTAAGTGTCCCTAATTGCATTTTTTTCAACAATCATTATACACTTAAATAGTGTTTGCTTATTACATACTTAATATAGTTGTCAGGAGTGACCTTATTGTTATTTATAAATCAAGAGCAAGTGAAACAAATGCTTTCTATGGAAAAATGTATAACGATCATGGAAAAGGTGTTAGTCGATTTATCAAATGGAGAAACGGTTCAACCTCTTCGAACGGCCATTCCCGTCAATCAAAACAATTTATTAGGGTTAATGCCTGGGATTTTGAAAAAAGAAGAAGTAGTTGGGACAAAATTAATAACGATTTTCCCAGAAAATCATAAAGAAGGATTGCCCTCTCATCAAGGGGTGGTAATTATATTTGATGCTAAAGATGGTAAGATGAAAGCCGTTGTCGATGGTTCTGAAATTACAGCCATTAGAACGGCGGCAGCAAGTGCTGTCGCGACGAATTATTTAGCAAACCCTCATTCAGAAGTGTTAACCATTATTGGAACGGGTGAGCAAGCTAGAACCCACTTGGAGGCCATGCTTCTAATTAGACCAATAAAAAAAGTAAATGTGTGGAGTAAACGCCAAGAAAAAGCACGCCAATTTAAAAAAGAGATGGAAGAAAAGCATGGTGTTGAGATAACGATATTTCATTCTGTTGAAGAAGCTGTTCAACACGCGGATATCATTTGTACAGTTACGTCATCAACCGTTCCGATCCTTGATGGGTCTTGGGTGAAAAAGGGAGCACACGTGAATGCTGTAGGAGCGTGTCGCCCAATGGACAGAGAACTAGATTCAGACCTTGTAAAAAACGCACATTTTTATGTAGATCGATTGGAGTCAGCTGTAAATGAATCCGGTGACTATTTAATTCCCTTAAAAGAGGGTGTGATCGATGAGACTCATATTCTTGGTGAAATCGGGGATGTCATAAAGCAAACGGTTCAAGGAAGGCAGGCGGAAGATAATATTACAATCTTTGAATCGCTCGGGCTAGCTGTGGAGGATTTGGCTGTTGCAGAGTTTTTATACCAAGAAGCATCAATAGAAAGGGAGAATGTTGAAGGTGAATGAATCATACGAAGGATTATATCCATTTGACTTAACTCAAGAGCAGGAGGAAAGAGCTAGAAAGATTCATGAAGAAAGCATTGTGATCGATATGCTGTTTCAAGGGCCACTGTCCCCTAACGCGATTCCAGATAGTATAGCGGACAAGCTGAAGGAGATGTGTGAGGAATATGCCGATGATCCAATGACATATAGCAGAATGCCAAGCAAATTAATTATGGCCATGTCGAAGAACGGGGAATTGCCGGCATTTAAAGAAGAATGGTATCAATCTGGTATCACAGCCGGAAACAGGCAACTAAGCTTATCTAGTCAAGAAAGCATCATAACAAGTATAGCTGATGTACAATCCCAATTTGATGCTTTTGATTGGTTAACGAAGGCGAAAACAGCGAATGATATCAGAAATGCGAAAGCGAATCATTTAAAAGCAGGGATTATATCTGCACAAGAAACCGACGGATTAGGAAAGAATTTAGCTTTTCTTGATTCTCTTTATGATTTTGGCTTACGAATGTTACAGCTTACTTACAATAACCAAAATCAGATTGGAGCAGGGTGTGCGGAGCAAGCAAACGGCGGCGTTACAAACTTTGGCGTTCAATTTATTCATAAATTAAACGAGCTTGGTATTTTAGTCGATACGAGCCATTGCGGAAAACAAACGACTTTAGACGCTTGTTCCCATTCGAACCATCCTGTTGTTGCTTCTCATACGGGTGTTGAAAATCTGTTTAATCATATGCGTTGTAAAAGTGACGATGAGATAAAAGCGATTGCGAAAACCGGTGGTGTCATTGGTGTATTTGCGATGCCATGGTTTGTACATGATGACCCTAATGATACGACATTAGACCATGTACTCGATCATATCGATTACATTGTTGATTTAGTTGGTATTGATCATGTTGGAATCGGAACAGACTGGCCGATGAGTGATGTTACATGGTCATTGGTTTATTTCAAAGAACATATTGCTCCTAAATTAGGGTTTAAGAAAGGAAATGGACCTTCGACTGAAACAGTAAAGGGTTTAGAAAAGTACGGTTACTTCATTAATTTCACAAGGGGACTAGTGAAAAGAGGGTATACCGATCAAGATATCCAAAAAATTATTGGTGGAAATTGGTTAAGAGTGTTTGAAGAAGTATGCGGTTAGCATTTGTTGATCAACTAAATAGTAGAAGAGGAGAACGATCAAGGTGAGTACATATTTACATTCAACAATCTTTCATTATTATCGTGCAGGGGTTTACGAAGGAAAAATTCAGTTTCAGGAAAAGCAAATAATGCATGCAAAAGTTGACAAGCGTAGGCGGACACAAATGCAGGAAAATGTGATGCCGTCCGGTTATCAAGCAAGTATCCCTTTTCAAAAAATCCATGATACGATCGCTCATTATACGGATGCGAATTGGGAAGGTCGTGAAATAACGCTTGGAAATGGGGATCATTATAAAAAGCATATCCAGTATTCTGCCGTCGTTTCAGATCAGGAAGTCGTTGCCCAAGTATGGGCGATGAGGAACGATACAGCGGTTGATATTGTCACTGTAGAAGGAAACGTGATTGGGTTTGTCTGTCCGAACCGAAATGGAATGGAGATTTTAGTAAAAGCAGGGTATGAAAAATGTACACCTCTCGTTGGGTACGATGATCCTTTATTATCAAAGCCATTATATGGAGTCAATGACCTCGGCACTTTTTTAGTTCCAATGCGAGATGGAGTAAAATTGGCGACAGATGTATACTTACCTGAAGGAATCAATCATGGTGAACAAGTTCCCACCATCCTTATAAGAACTTGTTATGACCGTCATATGAAGAAGGAGTCTCTGCTTCACTGGGTTCATAAAGGCTATGCAGTAGTGAATCAAGATGTGCGTGGACGTGCAGATTCAGAAGGGGAATTGGTTCCGTTTTATTATGAACGTGAAGATGGAAGCGATACGATTGACTGGATTATTGAGCAAGGGTGGTCCGATGGGAATGTTGGTATGTGGGGTGCCTCATATTTAGGATATGTCGTTGTGTCAGCAGCTACGAGTGGGCATCCAAATTTAAAAGCGGTTGTGGATGAAGTAAATGTTGGTTCGCCGTTTATTGATACCGTTCGTAGAGGTGGAACGGTTTGTTCATGGCCATTATTAAGCTGGACGCTTGCCCAATCAGTAGGAACAAGAACGGATTTTAGCATTTTTGCTGGCGATTCGGTAAGTGTAGAGGAAGCGGTGGATGCAAGACCTATTACGGATATTCCACAAAAAATAATCGGCAAAAATTCAAGCCCTTGGGATATTTGGAGTCAGCACCCAGAATACGATGATTTTTGGCGGAACTGTACCTTCACTGAAAGAGGACATCAAGTGGATGTGCCTATGTTTGTCATTTCAGGCTGGTACGATGGCGATAGTCCAGGCATCTCGGAGACGTGGCGAATGCTGTCTGAACATAATGTGGCGAATCGTAAAATTTGGTTAGGTCCGTGGGAGCATAACCCTAACCGAGCAAGAGATTACCAAGGAGTCTCATTCAGTAATGATGCGGTCGTTTACAATTATGATATTAATGTTCTTAAATGGTTTGACCGCTTTTTGAAAGGAATCGAAAATGGGATCGACCAAGAACCACGAGCGACTTATTATGTTGTCGGTGACAATGAATGGAAAACATCAGATGACTGGACGCCAGAAGAAGCGTCTGTAACGTCCTATTATTTAGGAAGTAACGGAGGAGCAAATTCAAGTCTCGGGGATGGGGTGTTACTCCCTAATATAGACAGTCAATTGTCCACCGAGGATCAATATGTTTATGACCCTGAACAGCCTTTTGAATACAGTGGCTATCGTGAACCAGAAAATTTAAATAAAATTGAACGAAGACATGACCTTCTTGTTTATACAAGTGAAGCGTTACAGGAAGATATCGTGGTGGCAGGTGAGCTGTCGGTCGAAATCTACGCTTCTAGTACTGGAAAGGATACCGATTGGGTTGTCACATTAAGCGATGTGGATGAGAAGGGAAATTCCATTCGTATTTCGAATTACATCATGAGAGCAAAATATCGGAAAGGCTTTGATCAACCAGAGCTGTTAACACCAGGAAAAGTAGAGAAATATGATATCTTTATGCAAAATGTGGCCCATACGTTTAAGAAAGGGCATAAGATGAGATTTTCTATTACTTCTTCTAGTAAGTACATTGCTTTTCCTAATACGAATACAGGATTAAACCCATATGAGGATAAGGAACCGATCAAGGCAAATCAAAAGGTATACCATAGTAAAGAATATCCTAGCCATATTAAACTACCGATAATAAAATAAGGCAATTTTAATTCATTTCCTTCAGCTACCCTTCTATATATGAAGGGTAGCTGAAGGGGATTTTTTTATTATTGGATCATCAAATTGATCAAGAGAGCTTAATAGTAGGGGATAAAGGAGATTCTTTAGGTGGTAACGAAATAAATAGGTAAAACGATTTATGGAGGGAATAGATATGAAGTTGACGAAAGAAATTCTACTAGCCCAAATAAAGGCTTGCTACCATCAACCTACTTGGTTTGTTTCTTTGGATACAAGCATTGCTGACATCACTGAAGAGGAAGCGTTATGGAAACGGGATGAGATGCCGAATTCTATCTTTGAAATCGTCACACATCTTCTCTATTATAATGAACGATATTTACATCACATAAAAGGCATGGAACTTCCGGAGAGCTTACAAAATAATGACGAAACATTCAGCATCTTTGAAGACATAAGCTGGGAGGTATTGGTTTCAAGAATACATGCAGTGATGTCTGAATGGATAACGGTTGTGGAACAATCGGATGAAGATCAACTTGAAGCTTATTGTGAAGATATTATGCATATGGCGAACCATACAATCCATCATACTGGACAGATTGTTTATATACGAAAACTACAAGGGTCATGGGACGAGGAAAAGGGTGTTTCTTAATCACCAAGTATATGAATCGATGTAAATGCGGACCCTAACCTTTTACTATGCGTTAGAAGGGAAATAGCATAGAGTCCCTTTTTGTAACAACTAGTCCTACTTGTTAATGCTAGGAATTAAATTGTATCTACTTAATTCGAAGTGATGAACATGTAGATTTGAAATAAAGTTGCGTTTCGTATAAAAAATAAGATGTTTTCCCCTTTGGAAATATGTCCAAAGGGGTTTTTGTAATTAGAGATAGAAAACAACGACAATATAGTGATTCAAGAAAGGGTCCAGATTGTTGAATAACGAAGTAAGGCGATATGCTAAAATTAGGTAGAGGTTTTGAATAGATTTCCTTAAACTAATGAGTAGATTAGCTTAATAATTTGATTAAGAGGAGGGGTAAGGTGATTGAATTAAATAAACAGTTTGCAATGAAATTAGGGATTATGGTGGATTCACAGTAAATTTATTACAAACATTATTATAAGTTTTGTGATGAAATAATTGGGAACATGGATAACCCTCCCTATTGGATAATTGACCTTGCGACAATTAAATATATTCCAGAGGCTACAAAGGTGATTAACGAATATGTGTATTCTGAACCATTTGAGGAAATGCCAGATCTTTATGATTTTTATATTGCTTGCTTATACTTAAGATACAGAAGAAGAGAAGTTTCTTGGGCATCATTTTTATGGGCTTCAGGAGATTATGCTGATGGATACCAAGCTGTAAAATGTGATTGTAGGTGGTTTTATGAAATGGTTACAGAACTAGAGGATAGTGGGTTTTCAATAGAAAGAGAGAAATTACAGGTCGAAATTGTAACAGAAACTTTTGAACTAGAAATTAAAATGGCAGAAGAAATATATAAACCATTTCACCAATATTTTCGTGAATACATTCTTACTAACAGTAAAAATAGGGAATGATCTTTTAGAAGATTTAATTAACGGAGGCATATATGCAATCAACGGTTAAAGGGGAACGGATATGTTCGAGAAAGTAAGCTGGCGTTTTTATATAAATGCAAAAACAAAAGAAAAAGCTCAAACTGTAATAAAAAGAATTGAGCAAGTCGTTGGTGAACTAAAAGTTAATTCACTTAAACACTATTGGAAAGATAAGAGACTATTTGAAGTTGAATGTAAATCATTATTTCAAGTAGAGGATCCTGAAAAAGCTATATTTTCTATTCTTATGTTGGTTAATCAACTAGGTAATGATATTAATGTTGTTGGTCCGCTTTTATATGAAAATGGAAAAGTGGAGTTCAGTGGGTATTGTTCAAGACGATCTATAATTGGGTTAGAGTGGTTCCATTTTGATATAGATAATTTTAGATAGGTATTGTTCAATTAACACTCTATTACATGAAATAGTTTGTAAATCTAGTGCTATATAGATTGACTAGCAACTAATCGTGAATACAATGATAGTTGAAATTGATGGATTTTATCATCAATTGCTAATGACAGGAAAAAAATGTTCAAAACAAGAGTTAAAGCAGATGTATTTATTCGCAAAAAAAATGGCTGTTGATGATTGTGATCTACTAAGTATCTTTTGTAGAATAAATAAATTTGACAATATCCCTTTTGAAAACGATATTCGGGTCGATTTTGTAATTGATACCGATACGGACAGAATATATACACCATCATATTGAGCAAAATATGAGCGCGATTGTGGAATAAACAAAAGTAGATAATGTTCAAACTTATGATAAAAAGAAACATTTATTTTTCAGGAGAAGCATCCATTTTGATGATTTTTTTCGAAATGGATTCTTTTGATTAGTCCAATATTAAGCTTTTTTAGAAATTTTTTTCAAACTTTATTCCAAACCAACAGTAAGCGTTATGCACTTCACCAGCTATTCTCTTAGTAGAACATTTACTTACAACAATCATTTTGACAATAAATGGTTTACAAGACAATAGAGAAGCTGTTACTTTACTTATTAATAAAACAACGGATTGATAACGAGGCACTCTAGGTGTAGAACAATTTCTGAAAACTTTACATAAAAAAAAGCCCGAGAATATTGATTTTAGCGTATTCATGGGCTTTTTTTTGGTAATCCTTCGTTCCAAAACATATGATTACTCGAGATTTATCGTATAGCTCACTTCATGTTATTTAGCCAATGTATCTGCTTCATGAAGAAACAATAAATCATCGTATAATTCACTTCCAATTAATTTTTCAGTTTCCTTCATTTTCTTCTCACTTGCATTTAAGGGAACCATATGAAATTGGACTAACGTTACTACGCTGAAAATAAACTGTTGGCTATAGCCCAAAGAATTCAAGTAATGGGCTGCCAATTGGGAGGAAACGAATTCATGACCGATAAAATTTGCATATCTTGTTTCTTCCCCTTTATAGTTCCTAAATGACTTACAAAATCCCTTTCCTAAATCATGAAATAAACTAGCCCATAACATTTCTAATTTGTTTACCCCTGTATAGTGATCAAGTACATGTTTATAGGCATAGTACGTATGTCGACTAACAGAGAACGAGTGATAGCTTGAATCTTGTGAGAGATTATATATTACCTTAAACTCAGGAATAAGCTTCATAAGTGCTTCCATTAAGTCATCATGGTTAGGCCCATCAAATAAGCATTGCTTAATTCTCGTTTTTTGATCATCTATACTAGTATCATTACTTTCATAAACAAATCGAACATCATCCCAGCCTTCATTTACTACAGGTATATGTAAATTTTTATACATTCTTTTAATTACTTCATTTCCTACCGTTCTACTTCTTTTTGCATCTCGTCGAATACAAGTCTCTAGTTGGCTGTTAATATAGTAACAAACTTTGTTATTTGCATTTATCACATGATTAATCAGATGTTTTCTTCGTTTTCTATTTAAATTTGTAGAATCATAAATAACGGTTTTACCCTGACTAAGGTAATCATTTGCTCTTCTATTTAATTCAGAAAAAATCATTTGATGATCTGCTTGAATTTTAGCATCCCCAAGTAGTTCTTTCCTCATATCATCCGACGATAAAATAACTGCATCATGTATGTTAGATAGTTGATGTGCAAATGTACTTTTTCCACCTGCCGGTAAGCCCATAAGCATAATAAAAGTTGACATTATTTCACTCCATTAAAAACGTAATCTCTGTAATTTCTATAAATATGCTCTCTTATGTCATCTAGTGAGAGTTTATTGTCATAGCCTTTAAATACTAATGAAAAGTATTCTTTTGGGGCGTTTTTAGTTAGATGAATAGCAAAGGATTTTCTATCTTGGCTATTATTCTTGGAAGTAGTTAAATATTCTTCAACTAAATAGTTTAAGTTATTTAATTGTTTATTTAAATCCTCATTAAATTGTTCAATCTCTGTTCTAAATTCTTCTGGCATTTTTACTATTAATTCGTTCATTTTCCCATCTTTCCAATATTCTGTTTTGAGTTTATCAGAAAGTCCATAGGCTATTTTATGAATTTCCATGTACTGATCGCCTTTAATTTTAATTCGTTTCCCATTCGACCACCTAAGCACCCAACCTTCTTGATTAAAATCAATCGTTTGTTTGAGATTTA
Source organism: Bacillus spongiae (assembly GCF_037120725.1). Classification (NCBI taxonomy): domain Bacteria; kingdom Bacillati; phylum Bacillota; class Bacilli; order Caryophanales; family Bacillaceae; genus Bacillus; species Bacillus spongiae. Next base: position 27,322 of record NZ_JBBAXC010000005.1, on the reverse strand, counting down.
CTGCTTCCTCAATAGTTAATAGTTTTTGTTCCGTTACATTCATGCCAAGTGAATGGCTTAATTGTACTAATTCACTATAACTGTAATCCTCCCCAGTAAATCGATTGACAGCACCGATGATAATTAAATCAGAAAGACCACTATAGTCTACGACGACTTTTGTTACAGGGTCGATGATTTCAACTAAGAGAGTGATTTCATTTGGAATGTTAACATGAGAATATTTATTATTCCATATCGTTTGAGCCGCTTTTGCCTGATCGGATTCAAATGAACCTCTAGTCGCCCAATAGATTTTACCATTTACCTTATAGCTTATACCTAATGACCCATCTAGCTTTATAGTAAATTCTGGCGTTTCTTCAAAAGGGATATCTATTTCATACTCAGGAAATTCTCCGAAGTTAAAGAATTTAGGAAAGGGTCTTGCAACAATTTCTCCAGTGATTTCATCAATAATTAATCCTCTACAATTAAGGGTCATATCATTCCATCTTTTTTCATAGGTTGCCTTATCTGTATAATTAAGAATGACTAAATTAGAAAACGATGGATGATTTCTTCTCGTAATAAACTTCTTTTCTACTTCAATCATATAGTTGTCTTTCGTCAGCATTTTTGTTCTCCTTCTGTTTGTATTTCTCCAATTATACTTTATATAGCCACTTTCAAGTAGTATTATATTCCAATTATTCTATTAATCAACTTTATTTCTCATTCCTCTATTCTTTAACTGGTTTACGAAACCGAAATCTTTTGGTGTTTCACTTTCTAAGCTTAAAGTTGAGGATTTAAACCGCTTCTTATGAAATCAAATTCCATTTTCCTTCGAGTTAAAATGGTATAAAAGAATGGTCGCTTATTAGTTATTCAAATAGGGAGATAGCCAGAAGTATTTTTAAAAAGTTAAGTCATAAAGACTTGCATGAAATGAATATTCATACGAGAGGGGAGCTGTTACGGATCATTATTGTGTTGAAAAGAATAGAAGAAGTTAGAAAGGATCATACATGCCTCCAAAATCCTTTAAAAAGAGGTGTTCTCATTGGAGTTTGAAAAATGGTTAAAGACCTTTGCTTTTGGAGTAGAACCGGGAGAGTTTGAATTCGATCAATATAAAAAGGATTCCTTTGATTGCTATTGTAAAAAGTCACCATGTGTGTGTAAATCTGAGTATTTAAAATGGAATGAAATACCCTATGCAGGGGAAAAAGAACCACCTACGAATCCTGAAGAACCTTACTCCGGCTCATGGACGATGTATAATTTGAAACGCCATCGCAGCCTCTTTTTCACGAAACCAGAAGGAGAACCCGCCTATTTTACTATTCTTAATCCAAATTACATTGATTTTGAAAAGCAGCTTGAACTTGTCTTAAAAACAAAGGAAAAATTAGACCCTAATAAAAAAACGATCGCACGCTATTGGGGTACTGGTGTCGCGACAAAACAATGGGTGCCCATTATTGATCGACTAATTGATACTTATCACGTCACAGCACCAAGAGCAGCCAGAATTTTAGCTGCTGCCCATTCGGCTATGAATGATGCATTTGTTGTGACGTGGTATTACAAATTCCTTTGGTCCGTAGCAAGGCCGAACCAATATGACAGAGACCTTGCCACTATTGTATGTACACCGAGACATCCTACGTATCCGTCTGGCCATGCTGCTATCGCAGGGTGTGCAGCTGAAATATTAAAATACTATTTTCCTGCAGAATCCGAGCGGTTAGATGAATTAGCAGACGAAGCTGCCTTATCACGGTTGTATGCACTTGTTCATTTTCCCATCGATAATAGTGTGGGACTGAGTTTAGGAAAGCAGGTCGCCAGAGTGGCCATAAATAAATTGAGACAACAAACGAACTCACAAGGAGATTCAATTGATACCCTATATACTGAACCTTTAGGCGCAGAGATTCCTCCTGCACCGTATCCTGAAGGTCAAACGATTCCGTTTGAATTTGACCTTTCCAGTACATCGTTAATCCAGAAAGAAAAAAAAGAGATAGGGGGGAGAGGAGTAGAACGGAGGAGAGAAGAATTTCGAAAGAAAAAAGACGGAAATGATTAATTCGTTTGATCCCGTCAAGCGAATATGGATTTATTTATAAAGGGAACGGGGAGTATAGACAATGCTGAGTAGGGTTAAAAAAATGAAATTGTAAAGAGGATAAAAGTAATTGAAAAAGGACCGAATCGCTTCTTTATAACTAATTCCATAGTATAAACATCATGAAATGTCCAATCCATTTAATAAAATTGTCATATATTATTAATGGGAAGCTGGAAAAACCCCATAGCCATACTCCTTTCAAAAAGCTACGTGGAACGGGATACACGTAGCTTTTATTATTTTTCAATTGTAATATACTACCCAACAAGTTCTTCATTATTAAGAGATTTCATGCGGTACACTGCTATTCATGTTAGTTTTGAAAAAAGTTCAATTAATATCTACTCTAAATCTATCGGAGGATCTCGAAAAAGGTCCCTTTGTTTCATATACTCGATAGCTTTCGTTTTATTCTTTTGATTGGAAACATAAATTGCTTCATTTTTTTCTCTATAATACAAAGTAAATTTTTCCTTCGAAAGAACCCCTTCACCAATTGCTTTTTTCACAGCACAATTAGGTTCTTTCGTATGAGAGCAATTAGTAAATCTACATTTCTTGGATAATTCCATAATATCTCCATATTCATCGTCTAGAGCTTTAAAATCAACTATTTCATTTAGCTTCTTTTTAAAAGTCATTGCTTATCCCCTTATTTTTATAAATAATAACTTCCTTCTTTACTTCAATAAAATAGGACACTTTTCCTTCATTCAGTAATAGTAAGTATTTCATGCCTTTCACTTTCCTTTCCCATATGTGCTTCTAAATTATCTAAAGAAGATGCAATCGAAGAAACTTCCTGTGATGATACGCAGGGATTTTTTTGTATTAGGCAATCGTTGAATAGAGTGACTTTAGCGACATAGATGAGACGAATTTGTTTTTCTTAAGAAATCCTTCATTTTTTTCTAACTAGAAACTTAAGAATGTATTTGTACAATAGGATTGTAGTTAAAAATAATAAAAATGAAAGGGAGTTAAATGAATGAAAAACACTAAAAAGGTAATCACGGCAGCAACACTTTCAGCCATTATCATTGGAGGAGGGTTTGCGGCAGTTCAATCAGACGCTTTTGCAAATTCAACGACAAAAAATGAGGCAACTGTTGAAGCAAAGAAACTAACAACGATTACTAAAGCAAAATCAATAACAGATTTCAGTAAAATTCAATATGAAGACTATACTTTTGGTGATTTTTATGGTGGTTTTAGTATTGACTATAATGAAAATGGCACCACGACATTAACAAGTATGTTCGGAGACTCCGTTTCAGTAGATAATGAAATCTTTAATGTATATTCTTCTGAGCAAATACTAGAGGTTTTATTAACGACTGAAAATCCAAGTATTTCAAATGATGAGGTTCAAGAACTTAAAAGAAAAGAAGCTTCGACCGTTCGAATGGATCCATGGGCGATGTTATATAATGAAATAGAAAGCAAGAACATCGATACAAAAGGTAAAACATTTGGAGAATTGTACGATGCGAGTGATTTGAAAAAACTTGATACGCCACTTGATCAACAATATTTATTGTACGCTCATTATTACGGCATAGAAACAGAAGGTAAGCCATTGGATGAGATTAAAGAAGAGGTTCAAACTATTAATGCTTCTTTAAAACTGAAAGAGGAATCAAAAGACCTACCTTACGATCCAAATTGGTTAGTAGAGGAAGAAAAATGGTGGGTTGAAATTTATGGAACTGCTCCAGTAAATCAGTAGGTTTGAAATGGGTCTCCTATCCGTAAGGACTGAAACTTGACAAGAGATAAGTATAATGTGAAATAAAAGAACGGTTTTCCCCTTTGGTTTGATAACGCCAAAGGGGTTTTACGTATATAGTGATTATCAAGTATAAATAATTTATGACAAAAACCTACATACAGAAAAAGAAGCGAGTTTGAACATTCTTACTTCAAACTCGCTTCTTTTATTTTGTAATAGATATTGAACCAAAATTTTTTAGCGAGAAAAAGTTTCTAATTAACTAGAAGAAGTTTTTAATAAGCCCAAATTCTTTGTACATCCTTTAAGTGATTACGTTCAAACGTTAATTCATAAATATCCGGCTTTGAAGTACTTTTCCAAAAATCATAACCGTAACGTTCATCGAAGTAGTTCATTATAATAGTCATAATATTTCCATGTGTGCCCATAACGATGTTCTTATTTTGTTGCAATAATTGTTTGAATGTGGGGATAGCTCTACTTTGCGCTTCGAACGTAGATTCCCCACCCTGTAAACAATAAAGTTTGTCTTCAAAAGAGAGCTTAATCGCGTTTAGAATATCCTGTTCAGGAAGCTTATAATCTAGTCCTTTTATTGCTCTTTCTTTAAATACTTCATATTCAAAGATTGGTAATCCTTTCTTTTCCGCTAGTTGTTGAACTGTTTGAACAGCCCTTGTATAAGGACTAGAGACGATCATATCAATGTCCTTTTCGCGTAATAATTCCATTACCCTTTTCGCGTCATATACTCCTTCTTCTGATAATTTTCTCGTCTTTTCTTCTCCAAAAATAAAAGGAGATTTCGCATGACGAACCATATAAACTGTAGTGGTCAACTGATTTCCTCCTCCATTCCAAATTGGTTATGAAAAATGTCACTCCAGTTTCTATCATAAAGTACTAAGGTATTTGTGTGTAGTAGAAAAAGGATAGGTTTATCCGATAGGAAAGAGTAAAAATTGAAAAGAAGACACTTCAACAAACCATTCTCCATACAGACTTAGTAGAACAATTTTTTGTCTTAGGAAACCGGAAGATTAGTTACTCATTTGATGTTGCTGATGGATACATGATGGGCATTCGTGTGATGAAACCTCTTTATCCATATAAGACAAGTAAGAAGAAATTACTACTAATAGGAAGGCGATTCAACCGATCATGTCGAAAAGGATATTGGTTACGGAATAATTATATTGGGGGAAAACCTTATGAATAAAAGTCAAATTGTACAGGAAAAAGAACGCTATATCGATTGGGTATATACATTAAAAAATATGTCAGATGCATTGTGGTATAAACCGTTTAAAGAAGAATCTTGGGCGACAGCGGATGTCATCGCCCATTTAATCCATTGGGATCAATTTGTGATAGAAAATCGCATTCCTTATTTTATAAATGATGAAGCTTTACCTAATATAGCAGTGGATGTTGAAGCAATCAATAAAGAAGCAAGTGAATACGCAAGGGGAGGCGTATTAAAGGACGAGCTAATTGATAAATTTATCTTCGAGCGGAGGCAATTAATTACAAGCATAACCACGCTCCCAGCTACAACGTTTGATCAACCCTTTGCAGGAAGAGAAACCATAAAGATTGGTGATTATTTTGTGAGCACCATCGATCATGACTTACATCATCAAAAACAAATTGTAGAATTTATAAAAAGTGAAGGAAGGAACTAAATATTCAGTTTGCTGAGACAATATTGCTGGTGAAGCAATTCTTATGTGGGCGAGGAATACGTGTGAAACACCGCGGATTATGACTCGAAATATTAGCTAGGACCAAAATCTAATGATGTTTACTGTAGGTAGACATATCGTTGTAAGTTGTTAAGGGGGAGGGATAGCATAAGGATGCCTTTATTTAAATGATTCTCTTAAATATTCTGATGAGAAAAATAGAAGGAGAGTTTAGAAGAAATGAGGAGAGAACATGGGAAAAGCGTTTAAGGTCTTATCTAGTGGATTTTGCTTTACGTTACTATTCGCTTTAGTTGTCCTTATCACACCGATTATTTTAATGGTAAGTGGCAATACAGATTTCAAGACGGAACTTAGTTTCCTAGGGTTGGAACTTTACCGAATAGAGATTGCTGACACCCAATTTATTTCAAAGGCTTCCACATTTGGATGTTTACTAGCATTTATTTTTGGGGTTGCAATGCATTTTACTATCAATTATGTCACCGCAGCTTTTAAGAAATAAATAGAAGTATACAACTATTATGGAACTTTATTGTGATCATCATTTCAAGACCATTAGATAATCTATAAATAATTACATAAATGAACAAGCGAGAAGTGCTAGGATTACTAGCTAATTTGTAGAGGACTTTTCTACTAACTGTAAATAGTAGTCTTTTGTCTAGTCATGTTTTCTCTCACTTCAACATAAAAATATAGTAACTTAAAAAGGAGTTGAGAGAACGAATGGAAGAAGAAATTAGTTTTACAATCGGGCTTATTCTACTTCTACTGGCTGGGATTTTTGCTACGGTAACCTTAGTCTTATCTTTCAAGAGGAATGATCGAATCTGTTGTCTCGGTGGAGGATTGGCACTTGGAATCATTTTTGCTTCGCTAGGTTTTCTTGTATGGGGCGTAATTGAAGAAACGGCTGGGGATTTCCAAGATATATTTGTCATTGTTAGTATTGTGAGTTTATTACTATTCACTTTCTTTTTAGCGTTTTTCATGCTGACCTCTGTTATTAAGAAAAAGGGATTTTGTTGCCTAGGAGCAGGGATTGCTTTTGCAGGTATAGGACTAGGAGCAGGTATAATCCTATTGCAGCTTGCTTCATCTACAGTCGGGGACCTAAATGAAATTTTAATTGTTTTAGTAAGTATTATTTTCTTAACAATCTTAATTACAGCTAGTCTAGTTATCCTTATTTCTTTAAAAACGCATCAAAGTTTATGTTGTTTTGCAGGCACAATAGCACTAGCAGGAATTGGACTAGGCATAAGCGCCCTTATTGATGTTCATGGAGATGATCTATTAGCTGGTTTTGGGAGTTTATTTAATAGTGTCATCCTTTTAGGCTTAACAGGGGTGGTTTTATCTTTTATACACCAGTACAAACACCCTAATCATTAATTGCATATCATGTCATAAACAAGAAGCCATTTTGAAAGAGGTTGATCAAAATGGCTTCTTGTTATTAAGGGAACAGGATGTGTCTAATTGTTAATCCAGTTGTAATGCATCTATCCTAGAAAGGACTAATTAACACATTGCTACTGTTTTTACAAAATGTATATCTTCTTTAAAAAGAGCTTAAAATAATAAAGAATTAATAGTTCTTAAAAGGAGATTTAATGTGAAAAAAACTATAGCATTATTCAGTATAATAGCCTCTATATTCCTAGTTGACTTTTTATTTCTTTATCTAAACCAACATAATCAGATAGCCTACGCACAGGAATATAGTGAAGAGTACACGAATGAAGTACTTTCAAAGAATACAAGAACATTTGTAAAGGGCTTAAGTATTAAGTTAAAGGAGCAGGGGGTTGAAATAGATAAAGTTCCGACAATTGGTGTATCTTTTCTAAACCATGAAATATCTATTATCATAGACGGGCCTCAACAGTATATTAACGACGTTGAAAAAGAGATTAAAAATACTGCTATGGAACTCACACAAGGTACTTTATTATATAATTATTCGATTAACGTCAAACAATTGCCAGACAGTCCTATTGATGACCCTAAGTATAGCCCGGAATTAAATACATTATTTAGAAAATTGAAAGGAAACATTGAGAAAGAATTAACAGTCAAAGGGTTCGAAGAAGTAGACGAAATATTTGTAGCAAAAAACGACGGAAAGCTAATAATTAATGTAAACACCTCCACCCTAAACGATAACTTGAATAGAAAAAATGAAATGAAAGAGATTGTTAGGGACTCTCTAATCCATTTGAAAAATAGATCAATGTTAATAGGGAAAAACGAAACATTAGCTATTAATATCTATTAATTGGGGCAGACAGCTTTATCTAGGAAATTTTCGAAGAGGATTTTATGAACGAAATGAATGAAGCTTGTAACTTTTTGTAATACATATTTTAAGGCAAATCCGCCAGAGGTGTTGTGTTGAAAAAAAATTTATTCCTATAAAAGGTTCCTGTTATAAAACAGGGATTTTTTATTTATTCCATTTTCAAACAGTTAATTGGAACATTTTATCTTAAATTGTGCAGGAATAGGAGAGAGACCAGATTACGTTCTTTTGGCAAGGTGTGACATTACTTTGTATAGAATAGGCGAAATAATTAAGTAAATTCAACTTGCTAGAATAGAGAATTATTATGTTGACCATAATGGAAAAATGTACTTAACTTTTTTAAGAAAGTTAGACATTGATAATATTGATTACTTTTGTTATTTTCCAAGCACAACATCTGGAGTGATATATTATGTTTAAGTTATTAAAACAATGGCTGAATAAGAATTCAACCCACAATCAATTTAAACCTCACCAACAAAGTCAGTCGAATGAAAATAATAAAAAGCCTACTTTTGATCATATTAATGAACAATTTGCTAATTGTGCAGATATTTCGAAAGAGGAGTATTTACATATCAATATTAAAACTCTTTATTTTGAGTATATGGTGGACAAGCAATTAGTAGTAAGTGAGGTAACATCAAGGTTTAAGGAATTAGATGAGGAATCGATTTCTTCCTTCCTTAGGCAGAGTCAGTTCAAGCCGTGTGATGATAGTAAAGAGGTAGTTAAGGCCGTTCTGGATGGAAAAATAGCCATATTTCATGAACATGATGTATTTATCTATTCTGCTACAAAGTTAGAATCACGTTCTATCCAAACAGCGGAATCAGAGACCATTATCACAGGCCCCCATGATGCGTTGAATGAAAATCTTCAAACCAATTTATCTTTAATAAGAAGAAGAGTAAAAAGTTCACACTTAAAAATACTTGAGCTTTCAATCGGTGAAATAGGAAAAACAAAATTGTATCTATTATACCTAGATGGAATTGCTAATCAGGATATGATTTCCGATGTTAAAGAAAGGATAGAGAATGTTGAAATAGATGCTGTTTATGATGTTAATATGCTCGTGCAATTAATAGATGAATTTCCAAATTCACCATTCCCTCAGTTTTATACAACAGAGCTACCTGATGTTGTTGCTTCAAAATTAACGGAAGGTAAAATTGTAGGAATGATGGAGAATAGCCCCTATGCTTTTAGTGCACCTACTAGTTTTTTTGATTTTTTTCAGTCGTCAGATGATTATAACCAACGCTGGTTAATCGGGACTGCCTCTAGAATATTACGTTTCATAGCATTATTTATTACACTGACGTTTACTGCTTTTTATGTTTCTATTATTACATTTCATTATGAAATGGTGCCGGACCTACTATTAATAAGTATTATATCCTCAAGAAGTCATGTTCCTTTTCCTCCTCTTATGGAAGCCTTGTTAATGGAGTTTACGATTGAGTTACTAAGAGAGGCAGGAGCTCGATTACCGACGAAGATTGGACAAACAATTGGGATCGTTGGCGGTATTGTCATCGGCTCTGCTTCAGTTGCAGCGGGAATTACCAGTAATATACTGATTATTGCAGTGTCAATATCTGCTATTTCCTCATTTGTTATTCCTAGCTATGTTATGAGTAATTCTGTTCGAATCGTTCGATTTGGATTTATTTTATTAGGAGGTCTTTTAGGTAACCTTGGGATTATGTTTGGGGCTACCTTGTTAATTATTCACCTTACGGGTTTAACGAATTTAAAATCACCATATTTTTGGCCAATTTCCCCAGCTAGTCCTAGTGGGTGGAAAGATACGATTATCCGCGGACCACTTTCATTATTTAACACTCGCCCGAATATAACACTATCTTCTAATGAAAAGCGACAACAAAGCGGACAATAATTATAGATAGTCATGCTTTAAGTAGATTCTTTCTTTATTATGTATTAGAAATTAAATATCATTCGTATTTTTAAAAATCAGGAGGAAGAAATGTTAAAACAATTAATCATCCTATCAATATGCTCGATGTTATTAAGTGGATGTTATACAAGCTATGGGATAGATGACCTAGCGATGGTCAATGCAATCGCATATGATTTATCGGCCGAAGAGGATACTTACCTAGATATAACAGCCGTATACCCTCGTGCTACTGAAACAGGAAATATTTATGAGAAGTTAACAGCGTCAGGAAATTCAACGAAGGATATTGATATTGATATAATGGGGCAATCTAGTCTGGAAATAGTAAATGGACAGCTAGAAATTATGTTATATGGTGAAGATTTAGCAAATAAAGGAATCTTCCCGGTTATCCAAACAGCATTAAAAAACCCTAATATTGGTTCAAGAGTGAAAATTGCAATAGCGAAAGGAAAAGCAAATGATGTACTTAGTACTAAATTAGAAAAAGAACCAAATATCGGACTATATTTAGACACAATGCTAGAGAAGTTTGATAATACATTTGTTTTTCCTTCAGTAAATTTGTTCGAGTTTACTAGGTCGTATTATGATGATGGGATTGATCCTTTTTTACCAGTATTTAAATCAACTGAAAATAGTATTGATTTTGATAGTTTCGCTTTATTTGATGAAGATAAACTAATTACGACTATTGATAAAGAACAGGCTGTGTTCTTATTCTTCTTAAGAGAAAATTTTGATAAAGGATTGCTGGATATTGATTTGGAAAAAGGAGAAGTTGATCATCACATTCACCTTTCATATGTACGTAACAAGCATAAGTCTCAGGTGAAAAAACTGGAAGATAATCGTTTTTCTGTAACGATTGACGTTGAAGTAACAGGGGAACTAGAGGAGTACACGGGTGACTTAAAAATTGATGAACCGAATGAACAAAAGAAGTTAGAAAAGATAATCAAAGAGAACGTTGATAAAGAAACGAATGCAATTATTAATTTTCTTCAGGAAAATAATGTAGATACTTTAGGAATCGGTGAAAATGTTAGGAATTCACTAACACATAGTGAATGGAAGAAGCTAGATTGGGATAAAATCTATCCTGAAATTGAAGTGACGGTTGACTCAACAATAAAAATAAGAGATATAGGGAAGTTTAACCAAGATGGAGGGATGTCAAATTTTTACTAAATTGAATAATTGAAGGGTTTCTATTTATTGATATATAGGTGAAGAACAATGTTTAATTTCCTATAAATGTTAATAAAATTATCTTTTCTTTTTTAGATATTTAGATTATGATGTAAAAAGAAAAATGAATAGTTCAGATATATGGGAAGGCAAATGGTGAGCCATCAGCTAAGTCTGGTTCTAGTGGGTTCGATTCCCACCCCGAAATTTTTTCGAATCTTAAAAAATTTCGAGGGTGGAAGATCCATGTAAACAGGTCCAATCTACCCTCATTCGGAGGGGTTTTTTTATGCTTAAAAAACGAGAGCTTGAGGACTGTAAAGAATTATTTGACTTGATGATTCACCCAGATGTCTTCCCTTTTGTGCGCCAAAAAGTATATTCATATGAAGAATTTTTGTTTTTAACTCGTCAAGTAATGGAACAAGAAGAGCGTGGAGAAATAATCTCCCGTACCATTTTAAATGAGTGGGGTAATCCAATTGGATTAATTAATTTGTTTGATATTAATGATCACTGTGGATTCCTAGGTACGTGGCTAGGGAAGCCATATCATGGTAAAGGGTACAACCAGCCAGCAAAAGAAGCATTCTTTAACGAACTTTTTTATCAGTTAGAAATTGAAAATATTTTTCTGCGTATTCGTAAACAAAATATTCGATCAAACAAAGCTGCACTAAAGTTACCTTACGTAAAACTAGCAAATACTAGACAGACTTCACTATTAGAAAGTATAAATCAGGATCAAGGTTTATATAATATATTTGAAATTTCAAGGGATCAATATACATTTTATCTAGCGCGAAATGCGAATGATATGTTAGAAAATGAACCGATAGAAGCATAATAATTTACATTAACCAGTAGAAAATACAGAAAGGAATGAGGATAGTATGCTTACTGTTCCATTAATATTTTTATTACAAATTATATACGTACCAATTCTAACGCTTCGAACCATCTTCTTAGTAAAAAATAGAACGAAAACAGCAGCAGGAATGGGATTATTAGAGGCCATTATTTATATCGTAAGTTTAGGAATTGTATTTAATGATTTAACCAACATTTTCAATATTGCTGCCTATGTGATTGGATTTAGTGTAGGTTTATTACTTGGAGGCACTATCGAGAAGAAATTGGCGATTGGATATGTTACGTATCAAGTTAGTTTGTTAGAAAAGAATATGGAGTTAGTTCATGTATTAAGAACATCTGGATTTGGGGTAACGGTATTCGAAGGAGAAGGCATCGATTCAAATACTAGATATCGTTTAGACATCATTTCTCAACGATCCAGAGAAGGAGAATTACTAGACATTATTAATCATAATGCACCAAAGGCATTTTTAACTTCATATGAGATTCGGTCATTTAAAGGAGGATTTATGACATCCTCAATGAAGAAAAGGTTCAAGGTATTTAAAAAAAATAAGATAAAAACTGCAAATGAAAATGAATCCATTTAAATTAGGTCATCAGCAGGTTTTATACTAAATGTTTGTTATCTAACGATGTGAGACTAATACTATTTTAGTCCAGTTAAAGTCGGTTAATTTATACCGGATCTAAAATAGTATTTTTCTTAAAAAAGTACAAAAGATGTAAATAATTTATAATAAGTTGTACATTATAATAAATGCGTAGTTAGTGTTATGAATGATTAACTTATAAAGCAAATGATTGGCTAATTTTTCCTTATTTTTGAAAGTCCAATAAGTATTAAAAGTAAAATTGGCAGAGTAACAGCCACTAATAATTCCATTGACCTAAGGAGAAATATCCATTTTTCTACATCCCTTACTATGTCCACAGTAAGAGATATGGTGAATGAGAGTAAAAGTAAACTGATAATGGAGACCTTTGGTGATAGCTTAGGAAGTGCTTGCCTGACCATTTGATCTGCTCCCCAAAAAAAAGCAACGACAGTAGCAAATACTTCCCATATGAAAAAATGAGTAATAATATTTTCAGTTCTCTCCAGGAATGGGAGTTCGACATATTCAAACATACTTAAAACGGGGAAGGATTCATGTAATAATTGTTCAAAACTAAAAAAGCCATAGGCCATAAAGCAAGTAATAAGATAGATAAACGTTAATAAAAAATGAGCATATAACATCGGTTTAAATGGCGTATTGTTTTTTGCCATGAATGGTATGAAAAGTAAAGATAATTCATACCCCAAGAAACTAAAATAGAGGTTTAACCCACCATTTAGAAGCTCCTTTTCTCCACTAAATATAAAAGGTGTTAGCCGTTCAAAACTAAATTCAGGTATATGGAATGCTAGAATAAACACAATTAAGATTGTACTAAAGAAAATAGTTGCTGTTTTGGCTATATGAATAATTCCTCCTCGTGTGAGTCTGTATGCGATGTATAAGGCTAAAATAATAAAAACAGATTCAGGTAGAGTAGGGTAATACAACATTAAAATGAGAAGTTCAAAATCTTTTGCGATAAATACTGCAAGACTGCTCCATAGTATTGCTATAGCAATATAAAGCAAGAAGGAAAGAAACTTTGGGAGGTTGTCATCGATAATCTGAAAAATACTGCGACCTTTTCCATAATAAAATACTAATCCAATTAGAAGGATATTTAAGGTGACTAAAAGTGATATGAGAATCAACCCTATCCATCCATTTGTACCAAAAGTTTCAGCAGTCATACGAGGTAGACTAAAAATACCTACCCCTATTTGAATCATATAGAGTAACATTATTACTTGGTATGGCTGAAGTCTTTCTCCCATCGATCATCACCTTATATCTTTCCAAAAATCTCTAATTACCTTTAGTATTTCCCATTTAAATATAAATATTCAGTTTATTAATACTCTGAATTCGTTAAAAAACCAGGTATACACTATTCCTAGGTTCCTTTTTTATTTCTTTTTCATCAATACTCTGTTCATATGAATTTTCAATTAAAGAATAACTATATATAATTATTTCATAGAGACTAACACCATTCACAAGCATGAAAAAGATGTTCAATTATTGCGTCATAAACCCTCCATAACATCCTACGAATACGTAAGAATTCCGTGATAAATAGTAACCTTCTCCTTTACCGTTTGAAAACAGTGAATTCATTATCTTACATTCGAGTTTTCAGCAAGCGCTAATCTTTTATAAGGTTAGCGCTTTTATAATGAAAAGGGACATTGTATATAATTCATAGGTTGTAAAATATATGTAAAATGATAAAATATAGTAATCTTTTGTCAATTAACGTTAAAAATGAATGTTTACAAAAAGGGGATAAGGATGGAAAAATTATTAGAAGAAATCATCTCTTGGGTCAATAGGTCTAATGAGCAGATTATCATTGGCATTTCAGGACATGGTGCTGCTGGAAAAACAACATTTTCCAAGAGACTCGTAAGCCTATTAAATAAAAATGAAGTGAATTACATTAACACAGACCCATATATTATTAGTTCAACTGTACGAAAGCATACAATGATCGACTATACTTATCAAAACGAACATCATCACTACAAAATGACCGCTTGTCATCCAGCAGCTCATCATTTACCTTCCTTAGAAAGAGACGTAGAGATGGTGAAAGAGGGTTTAGATTTATATACGATCAATACTCATAATAGGAAGCGTGAGTTAGTTTCCTCGAAAAACAAAATAACGATTGTTGAAGGTATGAGTGTAGGATTTATTAATCCTAAATTATTTGATTTAAAAATATATTTTTATACAGATGGTGAAACAGAGTTAATGAGAAGGTCGAGACGTGATATTGTTGAAAGAGGAACGGATATCAATTATTTAAGACATTCTCATGAAGAACGTCGGATTCAATACGAAGTGTTTATGCATCAGTACAGTCAGCATTTTGATATTGTTATCAAAACTACTCATGAAGGAATACGTTTTGACAAAAATTCATTTGAATTTAACTGCAAAAAAACGAATACTATATAATATTATTTCCAATCCTAGACATTAGTTAAAGGGAGCATTTTTCGAAAATACATAAATTCTTATAGAGTAGATGAAGGGATTACCATGGGTATACTTTTTACTTATTTGTTTATTGAGGAACTATATAATTGCTAAGTCCCTTCAACCTCCTAACACTGAAATGCAGCGAACGAACATATAGATTAAATAAGAATCATAAAAAAGAATTCATTTAGACCAAATTATTCTCTAAATGGATTCTTTTTATTGATTATAAAAGGATAATTTTTGGTTTTTTTTATGATTGACAAATTATCAAATCATTAAAAAATAGTTTTACAAAAACTAGAAAAACAAAAGGGTTTTTATGAAGATTGTCGAATTTTTCCATTGTATAGGTGACTCACTTATTTCTACCACTCCAATTGAATAAAGAAACAGAACGAAAAGCAATTTTATGCTACAAGTAAGTGATTGCTTCGTCTATTATCTCAATCTTGCTTACCATATCGGTGAAACAGCTATTCTTCGTCGTGAGAAATTATATCCAGATGGCATTTGGAGATACGAGGACTATAATGTAACGGAATCAGGTGTATGGTCAAGTAAATCGGATTGGGATACTCTGTATAGAATGAAAATTATTGCTGAAAATACACTAGGTAATGTTACCTATGTTACACCCTATAAATACTACTATATGCCCAAACCACTTTCCGTTAATTCCGTTGCACATGTTGGAGACGAACTGGTGGTTGACTTAGAACCAAATAAGGATTCCATGGGAAATCTTGAAGTGCACGGAAACTTAGAATTTCCGTTCATTAGAATAGAGAAAAAAAATTCAGATGGAGTTTGGGAATACCTGGATTATCCATTGTATGAACTCGAAACGGAAGGTTTTGAAGTATGGAGATATGCAGTCGAACCTAATACAGAATATCGAGTGAAGGTCATATTGAAAGATGAAAGGTTTAGTGGGAATGTCATTTATGATTCCGAATATGTTTACTATACTGTCCCATCAGACATATGAGGAAACCACTATTATTTTGCTGGCTCCAGTCGATTCGACAGTAGTGAAAACGAATAAGCTTTTACATTCAAACAAGGGTGTAAAAAGCATCCTTAATCCTCAGGCATAGAAGCCGTTTTGATTAACCTTTTTCAAAATGGCTTCTTTTTTGTTAAGAATTTATTTAATCAAACTTTACTCCAAACTATCCTTCGTTCTGGTGGAAGAGTAGAGAAAGAAATAACAGGAAAATAGTACACGTCTTAAAAAAGTTTTAATGTTGGATTTGAATGGAAAAGTATTCACGCAAGCCTTTTTCACCAGTTTGTGTCACTTTGATTGCTCGTGTTTTAGGTATCCGTTGGATCCATTCTAATTCTACTATACGCTCTAAAAGTGCATTTCCTAAAGATCCGGCTAAGTGAGGGCGTCGCTCACTCCAATCTAAACATTTAGGTGAAAAGGCTCGCCGTTTTTCCTAACCTCATGTAGATCTATGTTAAAGGTAGTAAAAAATTTATGGCCTTGTTCCGTAAGTAAAAATGAATCACTTTCCTCTGAAAGAAAGCCTTTATTAAGTAATGCATTCGTTATTTGTACACCTAAATCACCAGCAAGATGGTCATAACAAGTTCGGGCAATTCGAAGTTGCTTTTCTCCTGTTGCCTGTTTAAATGAATTCACTTTCATTGGTGGGGCTATGGATAATAATGACTCTATTACTTGAGCTACCTCATGATCTCGAATGGCATAATATCGGTGTCTTCCTTGTTTTTTCCCGATAATAACATTTGCATCAAGCATTTTCGCTAAGTGAAAGCTGACAGTTTGTGGTTTAATTCCTGCCATAGTAGCTAGTTCACTTGGCGTATGATAGCGTCCATCCAATAAAGCCGTTAAGACGGTAGCACGAGAATGGTCACTTACTAGCGAAGCAACAATAGCAATATTTGATTGGGTAGTCAATGGAATCCTCCTTTGTAATCGATACTTCGATGATAATGGAACAATTTTCGTTTTACAATAAGAAATAACCAAAAGGAGGAAAAAAATGAACGTAACTAAAACGAGAAGCACGCAATTAATTAAACCGAAAATTTTATACTATGGAACACCTGTCATTTTATTAACTTCGTTAAATGAGGATGAAACGACAAATATTAGTCCGCTATCTTCTTCTTGGGCTTTAGGTGATTGTCTTGTTTTAGGTGTAGGTGTCGGAGGAAAAGCATTTGAAAATCTCACTCGGCACCGTGAGTGTGTCATTAATATTCCGGATCCTTCATTATGGGAGAATGTTGAGAAGCTAGCTTTCTATACAGGCAAAACACCCGTACCCGATTCTAAACAAAAGAATGGGTTTACCTATTGTAAGGAAAAGTATGAAATAAGCGGCTTAACACCGATAGAGTCGAAAGCAATAAAACCTACGCGAATTAAAGAATGTCCCATTCAAATTGAAGCAAAAGTAGTAGCGGTTCGAATTCCTGAACATTCTCCTCATTTCGCAATCGTTGAAGTAAAAAAGCAGCTTGTACATGCTCACAAAGGGATAATCATGGATGAACATCATATTAACCCGAATGAGTGGAGTCCACTCATCTATAATTTTCGCCATTATTTCGGAGTTGGTGATAATCTCGGAAAAACATTTCGAGCGGATACATGAGTTAGCCTAATACTTCTCTGTTAGATAATCGGATTGTTAAAAGAATGAGTGAAGTTTGCTCCTAAATTTCGTTTTAGAAATATTTAATGTAGTTACGAAAATATTCGGATTATACGAAAGGATAGATGTTGTTAAAACATGCTCCTCCCTTATTGCAGTGATGTAGTGAATTGTGTCGTAGAAGAATGTCTATTCCGTTCTAGAAAGCAGGAGATTGACTCCAGTTTGATAGAATTGAACAATCCTGTTGTCCGTTTCATAAGATGGTAACGATAGCTATCAAGGAAAGGAACAGAACAGGTGGACAATTTAAAGAAAACAAGAGTCATCGTCACTCTAATCATTACGAGTATAATGGCTTTAATGTTATTGGTACTGTTAAGTGTTTTCCTATCCCAGAAGGTTCTGGTCGTTGGGGATCGATCTCCGTTTCAAACGATTCAGGAGGCTGTAACCGCAGCTGACCCGGGTGATATTATTTTCGTTACCCCAACTCTTAGTCCTTATGAGGAGAATGTGACGATCGGGGCCAATAAAGACCGTCTTAAATTAATTGGAATCGGGAATCCCATTATTGATGGGTCAACCTTAGCAGAAGGATTAAATGGAATAACGGTGACAGATTCTTCTCACGTAAAAATAAAAGGATTCATTGTTCGAGACTTTAAGGATGATGGAACTTTAACAAATGGCGGTATAGTTATTAATCCAAATTCAACTCATAACCTGGTCAGTGGAAATAATGTAATTAATATTGGTGCTGAAGGGATTTCATTTAATTCATCAAGCAATAATATCGCTATTTTAAACAATATTTCTCGAAACGGTGATGATGGAATTCTATTAGATACTTCAACCGACAATTTCCTTATCGCTAATAGAAGTAATGAGAATGTAGATGAGGGAATTTCCGTAGATTTTGCTTCCAATAATAATTTTATACTCGGAAATCAAAATATACGAAATAGGGACAATTCGATTTTTGTTGTTGGCTCGAACAATAATACATTATTGCTGAATATAGCAGCAAAAAGCCAAAGTGATGATGGTATTCAATTAAGTGGTTCTTCTGAAAATGTTCTCTTACTAAACAAAGTGGTGAACAATGAAGAAGATGGCATCCGTTTATTTTCAGAATCTGATGAAAATATAATCGTTGGAAATTATATTGTGAATAACGGCCTTGAGGATGAAGAACCTTCAGGTCATGGTGTATTTTTGGGGAGCCAAACAAATAGTAATATCATTTTAGGTAATATCGTGAAGAAAAATCGGGATGATGCCATTTTTATTGATACTGAAGGTAATAATCACCATATTGTTGGAAATATTGTGAAAGAAAATAATGGTGATGGGATCTTGTTGGACGGAGAGGTTGGGATGGAATCTAATAATAATACGATTAACCGAAATGTCATTGTTGAAAATGAAGGCGATGGAATTGAAGTCAATACGTTCTCATTTAGTAATATCCTCGAGGGTAATAAAGTTTCGAAAAATGTTGAAAATGGGATTTTACTAGATGAAGAAGCCAATAATAATCGTGTAAAAGGAAATTTTATTTTCAAAAATCAGCTGAATGGCATCTTTTTGGAAACGCAATCTTTTGAAAATGATATCCTTTTTAATATCTCTTTCTTCAATGACCTATTTGATATACAAGATGATGGATTTGACAATGAGTTTAATGGAAATATTTGCGGTATTTCTGACCCGAATTTTATTTGCACCAATTGATCAGTATTGACGTGTTTCAATAACAGCTAAATTAAACCCTAAAGAGCAGCATGTAATATGTACTCTCTTTAGGGTCTTTTTCTGTTCAATGGATAGGAGTGCCATTTTTTTGAAAAAATATGGACAAAAAGAAATTTATAAACTTTTTCATTTTAAAAAATAGGAAAGGTTTCTAATCTGATTTTTGAATAGGTCAAGTAGTGCCTACAAAGCCTTAATCATCTAGAAATAAGGGAGACTAAATTATTTTTTGCACGTAGATAAAACTTTTTTTATCTCTATCTCGTTAAACTATCTGAGATAAGCAATTGGGGTTTTAATTAAGGTAAGTTACAGTCTGAAGTTGAATGAAAATAAATAGGAAATAATGCGTTATAAATGACTTTAAACGGTGTTGTTTTGGAAAGGCTTGTCTCAGCTTCTTCAAGGTTAAGGATTTTTAGTCAATTTGGGGAAGATTTAAAACTTTTTATTCTTATGTTTCGTTTAATCTATTGAAAAAAATCAAGATGATGTTGAAAGGGTGTGGAAACTAGTATGACAATAAAAAAAATTATATATATTTGCGCTGTTTTAGTAATATTAACAGGCTTTGGGACGATTGGCTACAGCACTTACGCAATCGAAATAAGTAACCAAGAGGCCATTCAAGAGTGTAAAGATAAAGGGTTATACCCTGAATATGATAGAGGCATTATCTTTAATTCTTCCGTCATGTGCTCGGATATACCGAACTAATGTTAAATGGTGAAAAAAGAAGATTTAAATAGAGATGCAGTTCTTAACTGAAGAAAGCTTGTAAGCAGCATAAGGGTGAAGATTTAGATTGGCTTATCAAGCGTGTAAGTGAGAGCAAACGCTCATCCTGATCGAATGATCATGGATTGCCTGTAGGATACAAAAATATATGAATAATAAGAGGTGTTCATCTTGAAATTAACGATTGAAAATATTACGAAGCAATTTGGTGATAAATTAGCTGTCAATAATGTTTCGTTTGAGTTAACAGAGGGCGTATATGGGTTTTTAGGTGCAAATGGGGCTGGTAAAACCACCTTGATGCGGATGTTAGTTACACTGATAAAACCGACATCTGGACGAATTCTATTGGACGGTAAGGATATTGAAGTGTTGGATGAACAATATCGTGATGTCCTTGGTTATTTACCGCAATATATTGGCTTATATAAAAATTTTACGGCGGAAAAATACTTGATGTATGTTGCTTCATTAAAAGGAATTGATAAAAAAACGGCAGAGAGTAAAGTGGACGAGCTATTAGAGACAGTCAACTTAACTGAGCACCGTAAACAAAAGGTTGGTAAGTTTTCAGGTGGAATGAAACAAAGACTTGGCATTGCTCAAGCATTATTAAATGATCCAAAAGTGCTAATTGTCGATGAACCAACAGCAGGTCTTGATCCAAAGGAGCGTATTCGCTTCAGAAATCTATTGTCATCTATTTCAAAGGATAGAATCGTTTTATTATCAACTCATATCGTTTCCGATATTGAATTTATTGCAAAGGAAATTCTCGTACTCAAGGCAGGAGAGCTCATTCATAAAGAAAATCCGGACAATTTACTTGAGCAAATTAAAGGATATGTTTGGACAGTGAATGTTTCTGAAAATGAGGTACAAGCCTTTCAATCAAAATACAAAGTAGGAAATATCATCCGCCAACAGCATGAAATAGGACTTAGGATTATTTCGGAAAGTAAACCTGATGAAAGAGCAATTGAAGCTACGCCAAACTTAGAGGATCTTTATTTATATTATTTTGACCAGGAGGTAGCAACATGAAGCAATTAGTAAAATTTGAACTCTATAAAATCTTTAAACAAAAAAGTATTTACATTGGGTTGTTCCTTATCCTTCTTCTTTCCAGTCTGAACGACTTTAACATTCCTCTCGTAGATTCTTACAAACCGAAGGATCTACAAGGCGAAATGCAGAAAGTGTCCCAAAACTGGGAGGGAGAACTAACAAATGAAAAAATAGAAGCAGCAGACACTTTTCAGGAGTCTTTCATACAGAAAGGATTCGATCGTTCTTTAACTAAGGAAGAAGCCGCTGAAGATTATATGGTTCAGTCCTTTTATGATTATGTGAATGTGGAAAAAGTCGCTATCCCCTATAGAATACAGGAACTAGATAATGAATTAACAAAGTATAGTGAGAATGATTTTTCATATAAAAAAGCTATATTAGAGAAAAACATGCTACAAAATATAAAGGCTGATACGGTTGAACATAAAGCAGGAGCAGAAAATATTATTGAATTTTCTGGGTATTTCTCCCGTTATATTACAGGAATTATCTTATTAATTGGGTTAGCTGGTATTTTTGTGAATGAAAATAATACTGGAATGGACCAGCTAGTTTACAGTTCAAAACACGGTCGTAGAAAAGGTGTCACGGCAAAAATCATTGCGTCAATTATTTATGTATTGTTCGTGATACTTTCCTGGGTTAGTTATACCGTATTAATGAATACGTACATCTACGGAAGCAGTGGCTGGGACGCACCTATTCAAGTAGCAAACTTAGTGTCTCAGCTCTCACCATATGATTTAACAATGCTTGAATATTTCTTAATCCAAATCGGCATCCATTTGCTAGTAGCCATCGCCTTTATGTCGTTCGTATTAATCGTTTCTGCACTATCAAAAAATATATTAACATCCTTTATCATTAGTGGTACGGTTTTTATCTTGCCAACAATTAGTTTTGGTATTCCACTTTGGGAATATGTGATGAAGTATAGCTTTGCTAATTTCTTGATTTCCCCTGAATTTACAGAGAACTTAACTG
Source organism: Bacillus spongiae (assembly GCF_037120725.1). Classification (NCBI taxonomy): domain Bacteria; kingdom Bacillati; phylum Bacillota; class Bacilli; order Caryophanales; family Bacillaceae; genus Bacillus; species Bacillus spongiae. The sequence goes on along the minus strand of NZ_JBBAXC010000005.1, from coordinate 5,172 downwards.
TATACAATTTATTTGGAAATCCAGTATTAACACCATATGTACACTATCCATTCATCGCAATAGTAACGATTATATTGATGGTCGTGGTTTTCAAAACGATTAAAAGAAAACAAGTTGCCTAGTGAGATTTAAAAGAGAATGACAAATAAATAATACTACTATTACTTTTTAATATATTAATAATCTAACAATAGGCAGAACAGTGGACGAGCAGAATGTAGGCGAAACAATACTGTTTAATTTTGTAGATTTAGGTGAAGTAAAGTACATTCATACAGTATCTGTTTTTGCACACGATTATATCGCAATGTAGATTAAGCAAATCTATTCCTATACGTTGATGGTAAAGCAGTTGATGCATTTGATGTAAAAAAGATGGTAGTACGATAAATTTTGTTGTAAAAGAGAGGGGGAGAAGCAGTACTACCAGATTGGGGAATTAAAAATGGACGATACGAGAATTATTATTATCAACGTATACGGACGTTAAGCTTGTAGGAAAGAAGAAAGTGTTATTTTTTGAGTGATAAATGGAAAGTTGACAACTGTCTATTGTTTATCAACGATGCTACGTTTTGTGATTTTTATATAGCGCCTACCACTAGTATCATGAAGTTAAAACGAAAAAACCTACTCCAGGGTTCTGCACCCCAGTCGAGTAGGTTTTTTATTTTCTAATAAAATAGAAATAAGGAATAACAATAGATTGGAACAAAATAATAGATAGTAGATAGAAATCATATTTATCTGGTTGATACCCTTTTTTATCCTTTGAATTTTTTCTAAAAAAGAAGAAAACAGAGGTTAACAATACGATTCCAATGAATAGATTTATGTATACTAAAATGCCTATTCCTCCTTCAATCAAGAGTAGATCGACTTCATCTTAATATTACCAATTAATCACACGAATAGGAAATGATAACATTATTTATTGAAGGGTTTATTTTGTTAGAGTAAGTAAATCTATTACTTTGTTCGCATAAAATATTCGTATAGTTCCACATGGACTATACGAATTAAAAATATAGGTGTTTTTTTAATAAATCAATCGCATGGTCGATTTCGTCTAATTCTGATTGAGACGCATTATGGACTCGGTTTTTGAAATTAGCGAATATCCTTTCGTAAACTTGTTCCATCAACTGTCCTCCCTGTTCAGACAGCTCAATGAGTTGTTTTCTTCGGTCAACTACATCGGGTGTTTTTATAATTAGATGATGCTCTGCCAATTTTTTAAGTTCACGACTGACATTCGGTATAGAGATGTGAAGGCACTCACTAATATGGCTAGGAGTGGTTTGCTTTTTTAAAGCGATAAAGACAAGAATGTCATATTGGACGGTTGTTAAATGGTCGGGTTTTTCATCCTTGGATAGCTCATACGTAACACTGTATACTGAATTGGTAAAATGAATTAATTTATTAAAAAGAGACTTATGCCCCATTTCTCTCACCTCTAATGTTAAGGTAACAGAATAGTTATCAAAAAACAATTATTAATTGACAAGTAAAGGAAGCTAAGGTATGTTTTAATTATCAAAAGATAAATAAAAGGGGTGGGAGGAATGAAGGTTTTAATGATCTACACACATCCTAATCACAACAGTTTATGTTTTGCCTTTTCACAAAAAGTATTAGAAGGATGTAGGGAGAACCCAAATATTACTGAAATCAAAGTAATTGACTTGTATGAAGAACAATTTAACCCTTTACTCGTATTTAATGAAGAAAAGCTCAGGAGAGATATGCATCTAGATGTGGAGCTCGAAAAGTATCGAGAACAGATTTTATGGGCAGATAAACTCGTATTTGTTTATCCGATTTGGTGGGGGAGACCGCCTGCTATGCTATTAGGCTATTTTGATCGAGTACTTGCCTCAAACTTTGCCTATAAAAATAAGGGACGCCTTGGCTTAGTAGAAGGTCTGATAAAAGGAAAGTCAGTCGTTTGTGTTTCAACAATGAAGGGGCCTACGAAGTACCCTTTATTTTTCTTAAACAATGTTCATAAAGTGATAATGAAAAAAGCCGTTTTCAATTTTATCGGAATAAAAAAGGTTAAATTCTTCGAATTCGGTAGTATGGAAAGTCCAAAGGGAAAACAATCTCAAAAACTAAATAAGGTTTATCATTATTTTCGACAAATAGAAAAATAAAAAAGCGGTACTATCTCACTTTAGAACCTCTACTCAATATAGCTTAGCACTTGTAAGCTCATTTGCTCTACACATAATACTTCATCATTCTTCCGTAATCATTTCTACTTTTTGTTTCCATCTATTCAACTCACGATTTTCCACCAAGAAATGTAACGGCAACACCTAAAATATGTGCTCAAAATTGTTACACGCAATGTATCGTAAGCAAGAAGAAGTAAGAATGACCTTTTTATTAATTCTTTCTCTAGGTATTAGACTATAGTCAGAAGTAATAGGTGCATAGAAGTGGAGGTAGGGCGCTTTTCCTTCATAATAGGAGCGTCCTCACTTTGATTTTGAGAGAATACACTAGTCGTTTGTTCATGAGGGTCTGTATAGTATTTAAGAAGGGTTGAAGAATCAATGCAGAAGTAAATCGAAAGCTAGCCAACAGAGATAATCTATACGTAACAGAAAACCAGCCAATGTCATTAGCTTAGCTGGTTGCTCAAATAATCCTTCATCTACGTATGATTCCTTATTGCACTTGTTTTCTTCTAATTATTTGATAAGTCACAAACATAAAGAAAGCGGTTATTAACACTAGTAGAGGATAGTGTATATATGGGTCTAATACTGGAACTCCAAATACATTTATTGCATGAAACGGACTTCTAAATTCAAATGCCTCCATAAAGGATATAAAGCTATACTTTCTTGCAAATTCCAAAATGTGTGAATGTAGAAAAATTGATGGTAAGATGAAGACCAATGTACTAATAAGAAATGATGCGAGTATACTTTTCGAAAGGGCTGAAACGGTTAATATAAAGGCCATAAATGCAATGGCAGCGATTAGGTGTGCCCCAATTTGAATGCCAAAATACTCTAGACCAGTTAGGTTATAAGGGGAATGGGGATGCCCTAAAAGCTGAATTGATGAGTTCCAGCCGTTATTTCCATAGAGATATAAGTTCATTAACACATCAAACGTAACCCATGATATAGTAAGGACGACGATTAGAGCCATTCCAGCCATTATTTTTGCCGTAACAATTTGTTTACGACCATAGCGTGAGCTGTATATTAGTTGATCCATCGATGTTCTCGTTTCATTTACAAAAGTTGAAGTAAGTCCGACTAGCATAATTATTCCTGTAAAATAAACTGCGTAATTACTGACAAAGTCAATGGTTTTTTTTGGTCCTTCATTATACGTAAATGTTTCAACATTCACCTTTTCTAACATTTCCTGTTCAAGTAATCCTTTCTTATAGGCGAAACTATCTCTATTTACTGAATTTACCCTATTATCAAGATCTTTAAGGTTTGTTTGAAAAACTTGTAAATTATATCTAGCCAAGCTTATTCGAGAGAGGATGAAATATTCAGCCACTTCTTCTGATGTTAATTCATTGCCATCTCCTTTATAATTATCAGCAAATTTCTGTTGTACTCTAGCCTCAAGAGATTGTGAAAGATTCGAGGCCTCTTCTATCTTTTTGCCTGTTAACTTTCCCTCCCACTTTTTCGCAGCTGTTTGCAGCTCTTCTTTAATCTCTATAGCCGAAGTATCCAAGTTATTAGGAATTCTTGCTTCCATCGTCATCGCCAGACTAAAAAAGAGAAACATAAGAATCATCCAAGTGTATATCCCTTTTTGTCTAAATAGTTTATATATCTCAAATTTAACTAATTGCTTCATTTTGCTACCTCCTATTGCTCACTGGATTATTTCCAGAAATGATTGTAACCTTATTTGTTGTTTTTTCTCCATACTAGTAAGTCTGTATAATAATGTCTCATCTCATAGAGTCCTAATGACTAGATTAACTGTTTTGAAAAATACTTTATCTACTCCTAGTATTCATTTACCTCAGATAGTTAAACGAAATGGCCTATAAAAAAGTTTTAAGCTGTGGAAAGAAATAAAATGGATATTTAGTTAAAAAATCAAAACTTAAAAATATTTTCGATAGGTGTTTTCAATCAAAATTACGATACTATCTCCATATTGGTTAACCTACCACTCAATATTCTTAAATTCTTAGAAATGTCTACGTTAAATTTAAATAATATAAAACATAAGTCTATACAAAATAAAAAAGCAACACTAATATCAGTGTTGCGATGATGTTAACAAGATACTACGTGTTACCATTTGGATAATAAATCCACAGGGCTTCTTACTAATAATAGATAGATAATATTGTTTTTCAAGAAAAGGGCCAAATGATTAAGTAACGACATAAGGCGATATGCTAATATTAGGTAGAAATCATGAAAAAAATATTATTAACTAACAGTTTTGCGTAATAAATAATCTGATTAAGAGGAGGGGTAAAATGATTGAATTAACTAAACAGTTTGCAACAAAATTAGGTATTATGGTTGACTCACGGTTAATTTATTACAAACATTATTACAAACATTATTATAAGTTTTGTGATGAGATAATTGAGAAGATGGATAACCCTCCCTATTGGATAATTGAGCTTGCGACAATTAAATATATTCCAGAGGCTACAAAGGTTATTAACGAATATGTGCTTTCAGAACCATTTGAGAAAATGCCTGATTTTTATGATTTTTATATTGCTTGCTTATACTTAAAATATAAAAGATGGAGTTAGTATAGTTTTATGGACACCGATTAGTTAACTCTCTATGATTAAAATTAGAGAGGAAGTGTCCGGTATGGGATCAAAAAACAGCCGTAATTATAGTGAAGATTTTAAGAAAATGGTGGTCGAACTTTATCATTCAGGTCAATCGGTGAGTTCTTTAAGTAGCGAATATGGCGTATCTGAAGTCACAATTTATAAATGGATTAAAGCCTTCACTCCAGTAGCTGGAGAGGAGAACCAGCTCACTCCACACGACATTGCAGCGATCCAAAAAGAGAATCTAAAAATGAAGCAGGAAATTGAAATCTTAAAAAAGGCTATGGCCATATTCGCAAGAAAGTAACGGATAATGAACTGACCGAGTTGATTGATGACCAAAAAGAAAGGTTTCCTATTCAGGTCAT